>JBQCZX010000001.1:0-63455 GCA_052089485.1 Marinobacter sp.
CTGGCATCATGAAAATGCGGTAATGTGCAGGAATTAGCCAGCTGAGTCAAAGTGCATGTGTAACTCTCAGTTTTTGTCGCTACGTGAGAAACGGGGAACCTGCTCTCCCGCCACGGTTACGCTTTCCCGGAACATGCTAAGCGGGCGCACCCACAGGCTGTGATCGCCATAGAGACAGCGGTAAACCACCAATTCTTCCTCGGTTTCGCTGTGTCGGGCTATGTCGATCACCTCGTAATCCTGGCCTTTGTAGTGCTGGTAACGGCCTGGGCGGATTTCATTTTTGCTATCAGTCATGCGGTGTTTTCCCCGTAATTTCAAAGATGGCGAATGTCCGAGTACATCGGCAGTAGCTGTCTAATCAGCCGGTTTTGTGCGGCTGTGGGTATCTGGTTCGCCTCCATGGCCAGAATAAGGTTTTCGGCCAGGGCATTAAACTGGGTGTTGGTGATGCCCATGGCTGCGTGGGCTTCCCGAACGTCGCGCCCCGAATACTGGCAAGGGCCGCCACTGATTTCACACAACTGATCGGTAAGATTGCGATGGAACTGAGCAACATTTATACCTTTGAATTGGTGATTGATGCGTTCGTCATCCACGATGAGGTAGAGCATGTCTTCAACCACATTTGCGATTCCTTCGCGTTCTCCCAGTTGCAGGTACAGGCTGTTGTCCCGCTGGCTTTGAAAGCTCTGACAGCCACCCAATACCAGGCCTGTCATCATCATGAGCACGGCAACGTATGACTTCATTCTGCTCCGGCCCATGGTCAGAAACTCCCCTGCAGAGACAGATAAACACCCTGCTGATCCGTTAGCGTGGCTATGTCGCCAAGATTAACGAAGGCCGCGGTTACCGCAAGCCGGCGGTCGGGCACCCAAGCCACGAATACATCCCACCAATCGTCTTCGCGGGCAAAACTCAGGTTGTCCGGCTTTTGGCGGTATTCGGCGCCCACCAGCCATTGCCGGTTAATAAACACGCCAACACCGGCTTCGGCCATGATTTCATAGCCGTTGTTCAGGTCGCCGCCGAAGCCCAGCAGCCCGCCTTGGTTGGCACGGGTGCCCCTTGCGGTGGCATTCACTAATAGATTGCGGCCAAATACTGCGGCAAAAAATACCTTAGAGCCGGAGATATAGACATCTGTGCCGCTGTCATCTCGGGCGCCTATAGCGTTGGGCACTGTGAAGTCCCGCTGTCGTTTGTGTTGTACGCCGGCAGACCATTGGCCCCAGGGGCTGTAGAGAACATCGCCGGCCAACCGTACTTTTACGCCGAGGATGTCCTGGTTGAGTTCATCCTGCTCCAGCCCAAAGCCGTCTTTGAGGGTAAACACCAGGCTATCTAAATCCAGGGTCTGGCGCGCTACGGTCACTTCAACCCGGTTGTTCCAGTTTAAGCCGGCGCCGGTAACTGAAAGCGTATAGTCATCCACTTCGGCCCGGCTCAAGGCAACGGTGCCACCCCACTCTTCATCATCAGCGTAGCTGCCAAGCATAGCCCAGGGCACCAACCCGCCGCCGGCGCTGCCTTCTATGGTGGTTACGCCACCGGTTGCCCAAATGCGGCTGCCAACATCTGCCCAGGCTAAAGGTGTGGCAAGAAGCCCCAAGGCCAGCATTGGAACGAACGCGCCGGCCCGCAGCGTGTTGATAAAAAGTGTCATGAAGAATGCTCCGGCGTAATGTCGGCCAGCTCTTGCCGGCGCTCGGCAATAGTTAAGGCGGTTTGCGTAAGGTCATTTGCAGAAACCGGACGGCCCAGATAGAAGCCTTGGCCAACATTGCAGCCCCAGGATTGTAGCAATTTCCAGGTGTCCAGATTCTCGATACCTTCTGCAACAACCTTTAGGCCAAGGCCGTGGGCCATATCGATGGTGGATTTTACAATCAGCTGATCCTGGGGCTCTGTATTCAATTTGAGTACAAAGGATTTATCTATTTTCAATTCCTGTACCGGCAATTTGCGCAGTTGCGACAGCGAGGAATAACCGGTGCCAAAGTCGTCTATAGATAAAGTCACCCCCAACTCTCGCAAGCGGTTCAGTGTCGTCATGGCCTCTTCTGGGTCGTCCATTAAGGCGCTTTCTGTGACCTCCAGGGTGATGCGCTCCATGGCGTGGTGCCAGTCGGCAAAAATAGCGGCTACGCGCTCGGTCAGCATAGGCCAGGTTAGATCCATTGCGGACAGGTTGATCGCCACGCCTGCATCCAGGCCCTTGCGAAACCAAGCGCGGGCATCACTGGCAACCCGCTGCAGGATATGATTCGTCAGGTCGTGGATTTGCCCGGACTGTTCCGCCAGAAAGATGAACTCCTCCGGTGAAATAAAACCCAGCTCCGGGTGTATCCAGCGCACCAGCGCCTCCACTTGAAGCAGCCGCCCGGTGCGGTTGTCCAGCTTGGGTTGATAGCTCATATGCAGGCCACCCAGCTGGATGGCGCTGTGCAGATCGGAGATCAACTTCAGTTCACGCAGGTGGTTCTCGTCTTGCCCCGGTTCGTACCGAGTGACTGCAAAGCCTTGTTGGAGCGAACGCTCGAAGGTTAGATTGACACGCCTTCTCAGCTCATTGGCATTGCAGGCATCGCTTGGTAGCTGCAATGTTATCAAGGCAGCGCGTAGTGAAAACGGCGTATTGTCGATATTCAGGGGCGATTCAACGGCTTGATGCAGAGCCTTCGCTCGCTGCTCCAGCGCTTCAGGGCTGTGCACCGCAACCATGGCCAAAAACTCGCTACCACCGGTGCGTGCAATCAGGCTGGCATCCGGGAGCTCTTTACGCAGTCGCTGTGACAGGCCCAGCAGGATTTTATCGCCGAACTCAATGCCAAGAGTGTCGTTGATGTTGGAGAGGTCGCTCACTCGCAGGCCTATCAGGCAACAGGATATGCCGGCGTTAAAACCTTCCAGCGCTGATTGCATTAGAGCGTTGCGGTTGCTCAGCTCGGTTACTTCATCATGGGTTGCGGCATGGCGGATTTCTGCCTCACGTCGCGTAAGGCGGGCCAGTGTATCCCGCAGCGCGTTGCGCAGTTGTCGTAACTCACTGCCGGCGCGGATGTTGGGCGCTTGTGGGTTACGACCTTCCCCTACAGCCCGAGCGTAGCGGGCAAGTTGCAGTACTGGTCGGCCCAGATGCCTTGCCATAAGCAGGGCCAGCAGTATTGCCAGCGCCATAATGGCTGTCACCAGCAGAGCTATTTCCAGCGCTCGGCTGTAGTAGTTTTGCAGGCTGGCCTCTCGGCTGATCATCAAAACCGCCTCGAAGTCGCCTTGTCTGGATGCCCCGAGGTTCAGCGTGCGAGTGAAGTAGCGGGCGCTTTCTATAAAGTTTTGGCTTCCTGCAGGTTCGAGTAGCTCTGGCTCTGCGGCGCCGTTGATGTCGGCAGATGCCGCGATGCTGGTGAACGTGCCTGGATCATTCGCACTCGAGCGAAAAATAACTGAGCTGCCGCTGAGCCTGGCAATAGTGTTTGCCAGCTCTTGATCCAACTCAAAACCTGCGACCAGCCACGCCCGCAATCCGGGTGCTTCTACCGGAGTAACAAGCACTTCGTAGCCACGCTGATCAATGGTTAGGAGCGAACGGTCAGCGCCATTTTTGCGGGCATTAGCAAGCTGAGCAGGCGTAATGTCGGGCAGAGCCTGGGATAACGTGGAGGCCAGAAGCTCGCCTTGGCGATTCAGCAGCAGCGCAAAATCTGCCTCTGCGCGCCCAGAGTGATTTTCCAGGGTGCTGCTGAGGGTCCCAGGATCGCGGCTGGCGACCGCAGAGCGGAAACCGAAGTCGCGAACAACGATGCTCAGACGGGAGAGTTCGAGATCAGTGCGGCGCTCGATCACCTCATGGGTAATACGTTCGGCTATGCTGAGCTGTTCCAGGGCCCGGAGTTTTTCATCTTCGAACAGGTACACCATTAGCAGCGCGCCGATCAACAGGCTCACCGAGGCAACCAGAGCAACCATAGCCGTAACCAAACGGCCGCGAAACCCTATGCGGTGAGCAAAACGAACCATCAGAGTTCCCGAAAGCGATTCTGGAGGTGATCCATCGGGCTTTCGTGGCGAGTCTCTGGCACCAACTCAATATTTACGGTTTCTGTGGCGGCGCTTGTCAGGCTGGAGGAACGGATCTCTCGAATAACCGGCTTACTGTTATTCGGTAGGCGGGGGTGCCAGATATTCAAGCTCAGCGAGCTAGGTGCTTGAGCTACGCCGAAGTCCAGCGCGAGGGTTACCTCCCCCTGTTCATTGGTTTGCCCAATGGCACGGGTATCTGCCACGACAATGAACGCCTGCATGTGATCGTGAATATTGCAGCCAAGTTCGACAATACCCGGTTGATCAAACACCACGGGTGCTTCGGGTTCATCCGCATAGAGCGCAAGATCAAAGGTTTTTGCCGGCGAAAATGAATAGACGTGGTGGTGCGTGTTGTCCCGGTTGGGGAAGCTCACATTGGAGCCTGCAGGCAAAATCAGCACGTGGGGATGGAACATGCGATCTTTTTGAACCACTTCTGCCTGCACAGGAGAAGCGTGGCTGCCGTCATTCAGATACACCACCGCGCCGGTCAATGGGCCAGTGCCTTTAGCGCTTTGCAACCGCACTGTTAGCTCCTCGGACAACACAGGAGCGGACAACAGACATCCTGCCAGGAGCAACGTTGTTTGTTTTCTCATTATGATCGTGAACCTTTCAATTGCGCAGCGCTTTCCATTGCAGGGGTGGGTCAGGCCAAACCGGAGCCCAGGGAAAAGTGGATATGATTGCGGATCAGGAGATTTTCCCAGTACTGTCGCATCCAGTTCCAAGCGTCGTTATTCACCTCTTTAATGAAGGGGTCGAGGTTCAGTTCATAATAATCCGGCGTACCCGCGATTTGCAGCACGGTTACGGTGATGGAGTCGTCCAGCTCGTTGGCGAAAGGTTCGCCAATAAGCTCGTGGACCAGCAGATTAGCACGAGTTGCTTCTATATCGACAAGCCCGCCGGTTCTGATGGAGTGATTATTCTCATGCATCTCTTCCATCAGGCGGTGGCAAAGATAGGCGCGGATCAAAAGCCCGTCCAAGCCATCGTAGCGCACCAGAAAAGCAGACGGCTCGGTGAAGTAGCCGATGGCGGCGGTTACAAACGGATCAAACAGCTGCGCTGTGCCGGCTTCCCGGGCGCAGGCATCCACGCACTCTATAAGCCTGGGTGCCATTTCGATGTATTCGATGGCGAACTGGAACAAACAGGAGGCTGGCTGGTAGCCCTCGATCGTGACAGCAGAGGGCAGTGCCGCTGCCTTTTCATGCAGCTGCCTCAGAAAGGTGCCCGAGCGGGCTTCCTTGCGCCGCGCGTGGTCAATGATCTCTAGGACTGCCTGTGGAGACATTTGAGGCCATGCCGGTGTTTGAACGAATTGAGGTCGCAAGGCGCCTCCTGTAACGGGCAATAAGTAACCGGACAACTAAGCTGCGGCTGGTTACTTCCAATGACCACTGCGAGGCGCCCTTCTTTTCTCACAAGTGTAGACGAGATTTGGTGAGCTGCGATGCTCCGATTGTCAGATATTGTTAACAGTTGCATTCGGGTTACCGAGGGCTGAACCATCGGTCGTTGCGGGTGTGTGACCAGCACAGCCACCCCATGGTTACTGCGCGGGCGAGCATCAGGCATATGAGAGAGAACCAGAGCCCGTGGTTGCCCCAGCTTGTGGTTAGCCACCACACGGGCGCGAACACCCCCAGCGCCGAAAACAACATGGTGTTCTGCATGTCCCGGGTGCGTGTGGCGCCAATGAAGACACCATCGAACAGAAAACCCCAAGCTGAGGCAAACGGCAGTAGCCATAGCCAGGGCAGGTATTGCCAGGCGGTGGTGCGCACGTCTTCAATGCCGGTCAATAGTGCTATCAGTGTGCGGCCTCCAAAAACGAACACAATGGTCAGTAACAGCGAACCCCAGAGAGACCAACGCAGCGCGCAGCGAAATACCACAAAGAACCGTCGTTTGCTGTTCCTGCCGACAGATTCACCGATAAGGGCCTCTGCGGCATTGGCAAAACCGTCTAAGGCATTTGAAATCAGAAGCAGAAAAGTGATCAGTACCGCATTGGCAGCCAGTATGGTGTCGCCTTGGCGGGCACCCTGAGCGGTAAAAAACGCCAGTACCAGCAGCAGGGCTATGGTGCGAACCATGATGTAGCGGTTGACTTGCAGAATGGCCAAATAGTCTGTGAGGGTTCCGAACAGTGCCCGGGTAAATTGTTGTCCATCGGGCATACGGCGCAGCACGATGGCAAAGCCAATAATTGCGGCACCGTATTCAGCGATGACCGTGGCAATGGCTACGCCTCGGCTATTCCAGCCAAATACGGTCACGAACAGTATATCCAGCAGGATATTCAGGC
The DNA here is from genome assembly GCA_052089485.1 of Marinobacter sp. GTDB lineage: Bacteria > Pseudomonadota > Gammaproteobacteria > Pseudomonadales > Oleiphilaceae > Marinobacter. The sequence continues at coordinate 6,407 of JBQCZX010000001.1, forward strand.
CGTTGGCCACGATCAGCATAATCATCGGCCCGCGTGCGTACTGAGTGCCGATCAGCCAACCCACAAGTGTGTACTGGCACAGCACCGCCGGAGCACTCCAGATTCTTATGGTTGCATACTCAGCCGCAAGTTCGGTGACGCTTGCGCTCGCGTTCATGAGTGCTAACCCAGTCCGGATCAGAGGTTGATGGCAAAGTATGAGCAGCAGGCCGATACCCACCGCCAGCATCACTGAGCGCAGCAGCAGGGCGACTTGGCTGAAACGGTCGCGTTTGCCCCAAGCCTGGGCGGCAAGCCCCGTGGTGCCCATGCGCATAAAGCCAAATGTCCAGTACAGAATGCTGAACAGATTGGCGCCAACTGCCACCGCACCAAGGTATTCCGGGCTCTCGAGGTGCCCCAGCACAGCGGTATCCACCAGTCCCAGCAATGGAACGGTGAGATTGGTGAGCATCAATGGCCAGGCAAGAGTCCATAAACGCCGGTCTGTAACAGACGGTTTGAAGGTCATATTCGATTTTATTCCTAAAAATTTTTGTCTGTCAGCTTTAGGTTTAGTTAATTTTCTCGCGTTTTCTGAATCTGCGTCTACACTCAACCTCGAGGTATCTATAAGCAGGCTTTCACTCTGAGCTTCCCGGTGAATGCGAGAGCACCGGTAGAAAGCCAGAGGGATAACGCAAAATCCGGCAAGAATAACACTCTGTGGAGACACAGTATGCGCGTGCACGCTCAGCGGGCAGGTGCCCTGTTAGGTGGTCTGTCGTTCCCCGCTCTGTCCCTGGCGGACTGGACGGTAAACATGACCCCCGGGGTAACCGGCACCAGTAACGATATATTTGATCTTCACATGACCATTTTCTGGATCTGCGTTGCCATAGGTGTCGTGGTATTCGGGATTATGTTCTGGTCTATTTTCGCCCATCGCAAGTCTCGGGGCGCGAAACCTGCAAACTTTCATGAGAATACGCTGGTTGAGGTCCTATGGACGCTCATACCGCTTGTTATTCTCGTCGTCATGGCGATCCCCGCCACCGCAACCCTGATAGATATGTACGACACCACCGAGTCTGACATAGACATTAAGGTGACCGGCTATCAGTGGAAGTGGCAGTACGAGTATATCAATGAAGATTTCGGCTATTTCTCCAACACCACAACACCACCGGATCAGATCAACAACCGTCAGGCTAAAGGCGAAAACTATTTGCTTGAAGTGGATAACGCGATGGTTATTCCTGTGGGCAAAAAGGTTCGCTTTCTGCTAACGGCAAATGACGTTATCCATTCCTGGTGGGTGCCGGCTTTCGGTGTCAAGAAGGATGCTATTCCTGGCTTTATTAACGAAGCATGGACTCGCGTGGACGAGCCCGGCATCTATCGTGGCCAATGCGCGGAGTTGTGCGGCAAAAATCACGGCTTTATGCCAGTGGTTGTAAAAGCGGTGCCGGAAGAGGAATACAACACCTGGGTTGCCGATCAGAAAGCGTCGGCTGAGAAAGAGCGTGAGCTGACTCAAAAAGACTGGACCATGGATGAGCTTATGGAGCGCGGCGAGAAAGCCTACGCAAGCGCCTGTGCAGCCTGTCACCAGGCAGATGGCAGTGGTGCGCCACCGGCATTCCCGGCACTTAAAGGCAGCGCTATTGCGACCGGAGACATGGCCGCCCACCTGGATATTGTGGTGAACGGTAAATCTGGTACGGCGATGCAGGCATTTGGCGGTCAGCTGAATGAAGCCGACCTTGCAGCCATCATTACTTACGAGCGAAACGCCTGGGGTAACAGCGTGGGTGACATGGTCACGCCAAAAGAGGTCTTCGATTACAAGAACGAACAGTAATCAACGTCAGATAACAGCTATCACCAGCCACAAACATTGGCGGTAACGGGGGTTTTAATGAGTGCGGTTGCAGATACCCACGCCCAGGATCATCATCACGGCCCAGCTAGCGGCGTCAGCCGCTGGCTGCTGACGACTAACCACAAAGATATCGGGACCATGTACCTGATATTCAGCTTCACCATGTTCCTCCTAGGTGGGTCCATGGCGATGGTTATCCGGGCAGAATTATTCCAGCCTGGGCTACAAATTGTTCAGCCAGAATTTTTCAATCAGATGACCACGATGCACGGGCTGCTTATGGTCTTCGGTGCGGTTATGCCAGCGTTCGTTGGGCTGGCAAACTGGATGATACCTCTGATGATTGGCGCGCCAGACATGGCGCTGCCTCGGATGAACAACTGGAGTTTTTGGTTGCTGCCTTGTGCCTTCCTGATTCTGCTTTCAACACTATTCATGTCCGGTGGCGGGCCCAACTTTGGTTGGACATTCTATGCGCCTTTGTCCACTACGTACGGGCCTCCGAGTACCACCTTCTTTATCTTCGCTGTTCACATCATGGGTGTGTCGTCAATTATGGGCGCGATCAACGTGATCGCCACGGTGCTTAATATGCGAGCGCCGGGAATGACCCTGATGAAAATGCCCATGTTTGTCTGGACCTGGTTGATCACGGCGTTTCTGTTGATCGCAGTCATGCCAGTGCTGGCAGGTGTGTTAACCATGATGCTGATGGATATCAACTTTGGCACCAGCTTCTTTAATGCCGCAGGGGGTGGAGACCCAGTCCTGTTCCAGCATGTATTCTGGTTCTTCGGGCATCCGGAGGTTTATATTATGATCCTCCCGGCCTTTGGGGCGGTATCGCATATCATTCCCGCGTTCTCCCGTAAGCGTCTATTTGGCTACGCCTCAATGGTTTACGCGGTGGGTGCGATAGCTCTGCTTTCTTTTCTGGTGTGGGCGCACCACATGTTCACTGTTGGCGTGCCTGTCGCCGGGCAGTTGTTCTTCATGTATGCCACCTTGTTGATTGCTGTGCCGACGGGAGTAAAGGTGTTTAACTGGGTGGCCACTATGTTCCGCGGTTCACTCACGTTCGAAGCACCCATGCTTTTTGCCGTCGCGTTTGTGATTCTGTTTTCCATCGGCGGTTTCTCCGGCCTGATGCTGGCGATTGCCCCGGCGGACTTCCAGTACCATGACACCTACTTCGTGGTCGCCCATTTCCATTACGTACTGGTGCCAGGTGCCATATTCGGTATCTTCGCTTCGGCATACTTCTGGCTACCGAAATGGACTGGCCATATGTATGACGAGACCCTTGCTAAAACCCATTTCTGGTTGTCGTTCATCGGGATGAACCTGGCCTTCTTCCCCATGCACTTCCTCGGACTTGCCGGGATGCCCCGCCGAATTCCGGATTACGCTCTGCAGTTTGCCGATTTCAACATGGTATCGAGCATCGGGGCGTTCATGTTTGGTTCGACCCAGCTGTTGTTCCTTTTCATTGTTGTAAAGTGTGCCAGAGGCGGGGAAAAAGCGCCTGCTCGGCCCTGGGATGGCGCAGAGGGGCTTGAGTGGGAGATACCCTCACCGGCGCCTTATCACACCTTTACCACACCACCAGATGTGAAATAGGAGGCAGGCGAACATGGCTGAACAACCGGCAAACAAATCCGCTCCCCCGCGCAGTAATGTGCGGGTTATCGGCTGGTGCCTTGCCAGTGTGGCCGGAATGTTTGCCTTCGGTTTTGCGTTGGTGCCTCTGTATGACGTTTTCTGTGATATCACCGGCATTAACGGCAAAACCAGTGGCCGTTATGAATCTACTGAGCGCGTAGCCGCAGACATGAACCGCACTATCAAAGTGCAGTTTCTGGCGCAGAACGGGCCTGATATGCCTTGGGTTTTTCGGCCAGTAGAACGCAGTGTTGAGGTTCACCCGGGTGAACCCACCACGGTGAATTTCTACGCCGAGAATCCAACCGGCCAGGATATGGTAGGGCAGGCGATACCCAGCCTGTCGCCATCTGAGGGCACCCTGTATTTCCATAAAACCGAGTGTTTTTGTTTTAACCAACAGCCGCTTTCAGCTGGCCAGAACACGGAAATGCCTCTGGTCTTTATTGTCGACCAGGATCTTCCCGAGCACATCACCAAACTGACACTGTCCTATACGCTTTATGATCAGGGTGAGCCACAAGCTGCCGTGAAAAACACAACAACAAACGATAATGGATAAGCCATCGGAGAGTGCTATGGCGGACTATCAGAATTACTACGTTCCCGAACAGAGCAAGTGGCCGATTGTTGCAACGGTGGGCTTAGGGGTTACCCTGTTTGGGGCAGCCTCAATTATGGTCGCCAGCAACCAGGGCGAGAGCACGAACGGCGGCTGGATGATATTTGCAGCCGGCGTGCTGACCATGATTTACATGCTGTTTGGCTGGTTTGGCAGTGTGATAAAAGAGAGCCGCAGCGGTCTTTATAGCCCACAAATGGACCGTTCGTTCCGTTGGGGGATGAGTTGGTTTATTTTCTCGGAAATAATGTTTTTTGCGGCCTTTTTTGGTGCGCTTTTCTACGCCCGAGTGTTTGCCGTGCCCTGGCTTGGGGGGGAAGGTGACCGGGGCAGTTCCCACATGCTTTGGGAAGGTTTTCAGGCAACTTGGCCGTTGATCAACAACCCAGATCCCGAAGTCTTCCCAGCGCCACAATCGGTGATCGGAGCCTGGGGTTTGCCGCTGGTGAACACCATCTTGTTGGTTACTTCGTCGTTTACCGTAACGGTTGCGCACCATGCTTTAAAAGCAGATAACCGTAAGAAAGCGAAGATGTGGCTAGGAGCCACTATAGTGTTGGCGCTTGTCTTCTTGTTTTTTCAGGCAGAAGAGTATTTGCATGCCTATCAGGAGCTCAATCTAACGCTTCAGTCCGGCATCTACGGCAGCACTTTCTTTATGCTTACCGGCTTTCACGGTGTTCACGTAATGTTGGGCACGCTGATGTTGATCATCATGCTGATACGCATTCACAAAGGGCACTTTACGGCAGATAGCCATTTCGGGTTTGAGGCAACGTCCTGGTACTGGCACTTTGTAGATGTGGTTTGGCTGGGCTTGTTTGTGTTTGTGTATGTCATATAGCGCAACAATGATTGTTTATCAGGGAGTCGGGTGCAGTGTCAGGCTCCCTTGCCACAGTGACAGAAGAATAACGACCAGCAGCAACACGCTGAGCGCAACCCGGAGCGCGAGGGAATTCACCACCCGATTGGTTTTGCCGCCGTCTTTGATGAGAAAAAAAAGACCGCTGAAAAGACTTACGATGACGGCGAGCATGAGAATAATGATAAGGGCTTTGAGCATAAAAAATCTCTTTGGTTTCTGTTCTGGCTGCTGCCTGATTTACTATAGCAGACCATGACTGAAGCAAAGAAAAACCCTCGAAAATGGCAGGTAGACTGGCGGTTAATGGTGTTTACGGGTGCCTTTTTACCGCTTTTGGTGTGTCTGGGCATTTGGCAGCTGAGCCGAGCGGAAGAGAAACAGGTTCTGCTTGACCAATGGCAACAGCAGGCACAAAATCTCAACTGGCCGGAACAGGTGGCCAGCGGGCTGGATAACGGCAGGCCGGTGACGGTTACGGGGCTCTACGGCGAGCGCAGCTGGTTGTTGGATAACAGAACCCGCGATGGCATGGCGGGCTACGAGGTCTTCACGGCTTTTTACCCGCTGCAGGGCCCGCCGGTTCTGATTAACCGAGGCTGGGTAGCGGCCCCAAGAACGCGCAATGAACTGCCAGACGTGGCGCCCCCTGATGGTGTATTCAGCCTGACAGGTCGAGTAGGCCAATACCCGGAACCGCCGGTTCTTTCTGGCGACACCGCACCGGCAGAAGGCTGGCCCAGGCGGGTGCAGATGCTTCCCGGATCGGTTGCAAAAGCTGAGATTGCCGACTTGCCCTCTGCTATCATCCGGCTTCAGGACAGTGAGCAGCCTGGAGCTTACCGTGCTGATTGGAAACCAGATTTGATGGGGCCGCAAACCCACTACGGGTATGCGACTCAATGGTTTGCGCTTGCCGTGGTGCTGACTATATTGAGTGTAGTCGCGAGTTATCGAAAGACAGGATCCAATAATGATAATGGCTAGTCAGATATCAAAACAGGAACAGACAGACGGCCCCACGCCCGAACAGACACGCAAGGGCCGGCGTACCGCTTTTTTGTTGTTTGCCTTTGGCTTTGGGCCGATGATTCTGGCCACCATAATGTTTTATACCGGCTGGCTGAACCCTGTTGGCCACACCAACCAAGGCGTGCTGGTTGCACCGGCGGTACCTGTCGCAGATCTTCACCTCGAAACGCTTTCGGGTGAGCCGTTGGCTAAGCGCTTCACCGCAGGGCAAACGGATCCCCAATGGCTCTTAGTGGTCGCAGCGGGCGAGTGCGACAGCCGCTGTGAAGAACTACTCTATCTGGCCAGGCAAGCCAACATCGCGCTGGGTAAAAACGCCAATCGAGTATCCAGAGCCGCTGTGTTGGGAGGCATTACCGGCGATTTAGCAGCGCGCTGGCCCACGGAATATCGATTAATGGAGCGTCTGGTGCCGGCCCCTGGCACAGCCCCGGCTTGGCCTGCGGGCATTAATCCAGAACAAGAGCCACGCATAATGCTGATTGATCCATTTGGGAACGTGATGATGCACTACGGCCCGGAAAATTCTGGCAAGGACATGCTCAAGGATCTGAAACACCTGCTCAAATTGTCACTGGTTGGCTGACGGCCAGCCCCGAGGAGTAGTCTTGAACTATCGGTCCGCCGACAGCCTGCCAAAAACCCGTGCCATGGCGAACTGGGCAGCATTCTCAGTGCTTCTCGCCATTGTGGTTATCATGCTGGGCGCTTGGACACGGCTGGTTGATGCAGGGCTGGGTTGCCCTGACTGGCCCGGGTGTTACGGGTTTATATCCGTGCCCCAGAGCGAGACGCACATTGCCATAGCCAATGCCCGGTTCCCAGATACTCCCGTGGATGTGGCCAAAGGCTGGCCAGAAATGATTCACCGCTACGCCGCCAGCACGTTGGGGCTGGTGGTGTTTGGTTTGGCAACTGCAGCAGTGAGGCAGCGCCGCAGCGGCGTACCCTTCAAACTACCGCTTTTCATTGCCGGCTTTATCCTGCTTCAGGGTGCCTTTGGCATGTGGACCGTCACCCTGAAACTCTGGCCCCAGGTCGTTGCACTGCACCTTTTGGGAGGCTTTACGACGATTAGCCTGCTTACCTTACTGACCCTCCGGCTACGGAAGTTCTCGGCCGCGCAGGCGACGTCTGAGGATACAGCGCCACAAGCAAGGACCAGGCTCGACGGATCGGCTTTTCGCCTCGTCAGCCTTCGCCCCTGGCTATACGGTGGTTTGCTTCTCATTGTGTTGCAGATTGCCCTGGGCGCGTGGACAGCTGCGAACTATGCCGCCGTCGCCTGTCCCGATCTACCAACCTGCCAAGGCCAGTGGTGGCCCGAAGGTATGGATTTCCAGCACGGTTTTGATATCACCCAGCACGTCGGCCCCAACTATTTGGGCGGGCAACTCACTGCAGATGGCCGAGTAGCGATACACGTAACCCACAGACTAGGTGCCTTGGCTACACTGGCCTATTTCAGTGTCTTACTGACTTTGATCTGGCGCCGGAGTTTTAACCGGGAACTGCACGGCCCTGTTCGATTGGTGACTGCTGTATTGGTAGCTCAGATCACACTTGGGCTCGCCAATGTTCTATTCTATATTCCTCTGCCGGTTGCAGTGGCCCACAATGCTATGGGCGCTGGGCTGCTGCTGTCGGTGATTTATCTGATTTGGCGGCATCATCTGCTGCCACAGGCCCAGGCTTCAAAAGCAACACACTCAACAAAAGTGCATCAGGAGGTTACGGCATGAGTGAGCAAGTGGACGTACTGCCGGCCCAGCAAGTATCCAAGCAATCCGCACGCGGCATTTCCTGGCGGGATTATCTGGAGTTAACTAAACCCAACGTTGTGGCCTTGATGATCCTGACATCGGTCATCGGCATGCTACTTGCCACCTCTGGGTTACCCGGTTGGGGTGTGCTGATCTGGGGCAACATGGGCATCGCCTTCCTTGCCGGCGCCGCTGCCGTAGTCAACCATGTGGTCGATCAAAAGATCGATACTGTCATGGCACGCACCCGCAAGCGCCCTGTGGCCACAGGCAAGATCTCCCCGGTAGAAGCGATCGTGTTTGCCGCACTGCTGGCCAGTGTGGGCATGTTTGTGCTGATGTGGCAGGTAAACCATCTAACCGCATGGCTGACCCTAGCCTCTCTGGTAGGTTATGCCGGCGTTTACACCCTGTTCCTAAAGCGGGCAACTCCGCAAAACATCACCATCGGCGGCCTAGCCGGCGCCATGCCGCCTTTACTGGGCTGGACAGCCGTAACCGGCCAAGTGGATGGCCATGCTTTATTGCTGGTTCTGATCATCTTCGCCTGGACCCCACCGCACTTCTGGGCTTTGGCCATTCACCGCAAAGAAGAATATGCGAAGGCCGGCATTCCGATGCTGCCGGTCACTCACGGCAACAAATACACCGAACTCCATATTCTGCTGTACACCTTAATGTTGCTGGCCGTTAGCCTCCTGCCTTTCGTCACCGGCATGTCCGGCTGGATTTACTTGGCTGGCGCTCTGGTTCTAGGCCTACGCTTCCTCCAATATGCTATACGGTTGATTAAAGGCGATGACCGCCGAGTAGCCCTAAACACCTTCAAATACTCCATAACTTACCTAATGGCTCTGTTTGTGGTACTTCTCGTAGATCATTATGTGTTCTTTTGACGCACACTCAGATGTACGCAAGAGGAAAAGGCACCACCCCCTCCTCTGAACACTGTGTAAAAATGGAGTCTGGCAGGTGGAGTTAGAATGAATCGTTCAGTTCAAATAACGTTGGTTGTTCTTGTATTGGCCGTGGTTCTGATTTTTGGTTTGGTCGTTGGGCAGCAAGTGTTTCAGGTGGGCAACGTGGAGCCTGAACCGGCTCCAGATCTTGCCGAGATGAATGCCTATGTTTACGACCAACCACGGCCCCTGACAGAATTCACGCTAACCAACGAAAATGGCGAAACCGTTACCCAGGAAAGCCTCCGGGGCCGGTGGACATTCGCATTTGTGGGCTACACCAACTGCCCGGACGTTTGCCCAGCGGCGATGGCCAACCTGCGACGCACCGATAAGTTACTGCCGGATGAACTGCCGCAGCCAGATTATTTGCTTGTTACCGCCGATCCGGAACACGACACCCCTGGTAAACTTAAAGACTACACGGCGTTCTTTGGTGAGAACTTTCATGGCCTAACCGGCGACTTGGCAACTCTGCGAGAGCTGGCTAAGAACCTAAGTGCGGTTTTCGTGCACCGTCAGGTGGACGGCGAGCTGCTGGTAGACCACAGCGGTCATTTTGCATTGCTGAACCCCAATGGCCAGCTGGCTGCACTTATTCAGCCGCCTCATCACCCAGAGGAGATGGCCGAAGCGTTTGAGCGCATTTATGAGTGGGCTAAAGCCAATCGCGAAAATGCCGGTTCCTGAGCCGGGTCAACGGGCTTTTTTGCTAAGGTTCAACTGACATGGCGGCGGGACTCGCATAGACTGCCCGGCTGAAAATACACTCGCCGGAACAGACAACATGCCTCACCAGAAAAGCACAACTCCGCAAGAGCTCTTTGGTGTTTTGGCCGCTGGTGCCATTATGCTTTTGGTTGTGCACGCGCTCGGCCGCTTTATTTACACCCCGTTGTTGCCTTATTTGGTAGACGACGGCCTGTTCAGCGCATCAGATGGCGCGGCGGTCGCCACCTGGAACTATCTCGGTTATTTGATGGGGGCCATCCTGGCCATCCGCTGGCACAGGGTTAGCCAGATCCGCGTCATGCTGCCGGCTTTCCTGGGGGTGCATGTGATCACCACGCTGCTGATCACCCAAACCGACAACCTCACGGCAATCTCTGCCAGTCGCTGGCTGAACGGCGTCGCCAACGGTGTGGTGTTTGTGCAGGCTCCGGCGTTGATCCTTGAATGGCTGGTGCTGCGCAACAGATCCAGCATGAGCGGACTTGTGTATATTGGCGTAGGCTTGGGTTTGTTGGTATCCAGCGGGTTGGTCACCGTTAGCGCCGATTGGCTGGAAGGTGCGCAGCGCTGGTGGCCTGCGGCCCTGCTCTCTATTCCGCTGGCGATATGGGGTGCGCACCGGCTGTCCAAGCTGGATTTGCCGGACGAAGGTCGCGGCAGTGACGGCAAGGCCGTGGCCACGTCACCCTTGTTTGACCGTGCCAGCGTGCCCCTGTTTTTGTCTTATGGCGGCGCCGGGCTGGGTTATATTCTTCCCATGACTTTTTTGCCGCTGTTGGCAAAGCTTGAACTTGAAGCCGACCATTGGTTGCTCGACGGAGCCTGGCTCATCGTCGCTTTGTGCACTATTCCGGCCGCTTGGTTGTGGAACCGGCTAGGCAGCAAAATGGGAGACATCTCCGCCCTGAAGCTGAATTTTGTGATTCAGCTGGCGGGTGTATTAGCCGCCGTGCTCTGGCCCGGTGCGACCGGCCTGCTACTTTGCGCTGCACTGGTCGGCGGCACATTCCTCGGTACGGTACTGCTCACCCAACGCATTGCCCGTGCGCTGCATCCACATCAAGGGCCAAGGCTTTCAGCAGCGATGGTCGCACTCTATGGATTCACTCAGATGGTCGGCCCCTGGTTGACCAAACAGTGGCTGGATGCCGGCGGCACCTTGGTTTCCGCCTTTGGTATTGGTGTAGGGGCACTGGCCTTCGGCCTGATCTTCGTTTTCTTCGTTCCCCGCCCGGAAGCTTGGCATGCGCGAACGATCCAACCTGACTGACCCACACGTGTTGCCAATAGACCAGATACTGCCAGAGCTGAAACATACTCTGCAGCAGACCACCACGGCTCTACTACAGGCGCCCCCAGGTGCCGGTAAAACTACTCGTGTGCCCCTGGCTTTGCTGGATGCAGGCTGGCGGCAGGGTCGCAAAATCTTAATGCTGGAGCCAAGGCGGCTGGCGGCTCGGTCGGCGGCAAGATACATGGCTGCGCAACTGGGCGAAAAGCCCGGGCAAACCGTGGGCTATCGCACGCGGCTGGATACCAAAGTATCCCGCGCGACCTGTATAGAAGTGGTGACCGAGGGCATTCTTACCCGGCTGATCCAAAGAGATCCTATGCTCGAAGACTACGCCGCCGTGCTGTTTGATGAATTCCATGAGCGTTCTTTACAGGCCGATCTAGGGTTGGCCTTGGTGCGTGAAACCCAAGAGGCGCTGCGGGAAGATCTTCGGGTATTGGTAATGTCAGCGACGCTGGATACAGCGCCCATAGCTCGCCTGCTTGGGGGTGTGCCCGTATTGAGTAGCGAGGGACGGGCCTTTCCGGTGGATGTGTTCTATCGCCCCACACCGGCCACACAGCGTAACCCAAGGTTGGTAGATCAGGTTGTAGTCGTGGTTACCGAAGCCTTGGCGCAGCAAACAGGCTCAGTGCTTGTGTTCCTGCCGGGTGCCGGGGAGATTCACCGGGCGGCCCAGGCTTTAACCGGGCAAGTCGCCAAAAATGTGGTGATCGCGCCGCTATTTGGCAATCTCAAAGCCGCTGAACAGGATCAGGCCATTGCGCCTGCCACAGAGGGCACTCGCAAGGTAGTGCTGGCAACCGCCATTGCCGAAACCAGCTTGACCATCGAAGGCGTGCGCGTGGTGGTGGATAGTGGCCAGCAGCGCCGAGCGGTGTTTGATGCCAACAGCGGAATGACGCGGTTGGTAACCGGGCGGGTATCGAAAGCCTCGGCAGAACAGCGCAAAGGCCGCGCTGGGCGCGTTGAGCCAGGTGTGTGTTACCGGTTGTGGAGTGAGTCAGAGCAATTTGGGCTGGCCGAGTATACGCCGCCGGAGATTCGCGAGGCAGATCTCGCGCCATTGGTACTGGAATTGGCTCAGTGGGGTGCTCGCACGGCAGATCAACTGGTATGGATCGACCCGCCACCGCCTGCACACTGGCAACAAGCGCTAGAGTTGCTGCAGTGGTTAGACATGCTGGATGTCGAAGGCGCGATTACCGAGCACGGCAAATCCGCTCGTGCGCTGGGCATTCACCCCCGGCTCGCGCATATGGTTGTCTTGGGCCGATCGCTCGGGTTGGGCAGGTTGGCAGCGGAACTGGCCGCGTTGTTGGAAGATCGGGATTTGCTAGGCCCGGGTGCCGGTGCGGATATGCATGAGCGTATAAGAGTATTAAGAGGAGAGCATGGCTCTCAGCGCGTAGACCCTCATCGGCTTCAAGCTCTGCGCCAGCAGGCAAAACGCTTGTCTGAGGCTAGCGCTTATAAACAAGGCGAGCAGGAACTCGTGCCAACGGCCACGGAAGTGGGGCGTTTGTTAGCACTCGCTTATCCGGACCGTGTTGGCAAGCGCCGGCCCGGAGACACGCCACGTTACCAGCTCAGCAATGGTAAAGGTGCCATGCTGCGGGAAGACGATGGGCTGGCCCGGTATGAATGGTTGGTGGCTGCGGATCTGGATGGTAAGGCCAAAGAGGCAAGGATATACCTAGCAGCGCCGGTGGATCTGCCAACCCTAGAAACTGATTTGGCGGCTCACATTCGTGAGCAGAACGAGGCGGAATGGGACGATAAACGCGGCACGGTGGTTGCCCGCAAAACCCGCCGGCTAGGTGCATTACTTCTTGCCGAAAAATCCCTTAAACAACCCTCGCTCGAGCTGATTCAGCAAGGTCTGTTAGCTGCGGTAAGGCGCAAAGGGCTGGATAGCTTGCCTTGGACACCTGGCACCCGGCAATGGCAGGCAAGGGTTATGCTGCTGACTAAACATTTTCCTGATCAGTGGCCGGATGCCAGCGATCCGGTGCTAATAAACTCTATGGAACACTGGTTGGCGCCTTTTTTAGTGGGCATCAACCGCTGGTCTGAATTGGCCAAGCTGAACCTACAGAGTGCCCTGACCAGTCTGCTGGACTATCCGCAACAGCAGCAACTAGCGGAACTCGCACCTACTGCGCTAACCATCCCCACTGGCAGCTCCGTTGCTCTGGATTACACCGCTGAAAACGGCCCGGTTCTGGCCGCTAAGCTGCAGGCGTTGTTCGGCTGGACAAAAACGCCGGCAGTCGCGGGCGGTAAGGTACCGGTGTTGATTCACCTGCTCTCTCCAGCCCGGCGGCCGCTGGCTGTCACGGCAGACTTGGCCAGTTTCTGGTCTAACGTTTATCCACAGGTGCGCAAAGACAGCCGTGGCCGTTATCCGAAACACCCCTGGCCAGAAGATCCGTTAACCGCCGTTGCCCAGCAGGGCATCAAAAGAAGGTAATTCCCGTATTCAAATTAACTCACAAAATGCTTGTGCCCAGACCAAAACTACTTAAGACTTGCGCACCCTAATTTGCGCGACACCGCCCATGCATTTTGTATCGTTTAATGTTTTCCGCACGCTCGGCTTTCCCGACACGACCGTACTTAAGCCGGAGCATTTTCTGCGCCATAAAGAAATGTTGCGCGATGCAGACTGGGTGCTTTTCCCCGAATATTGGCAGCTCAATGCCCTGGTGCACGGCTTGAAATGCCGCGTGTTTCCGAGCGTTGCCAGCTATCGTATTGGTCATGACAAGGTGGAGATGACCCGGGCTTTTGAAGCCGTAGCGCCCGAACATATTCCCTGGACAATCATTGAAGCCAACGGGCCTCAGGAGCGTGAACATATTTGGGGCGCTATGGTGCTGCCCTTTGTAGCTAAGCTGCCCAAAGCCAGTATGGGCGAAGGCGTGTGGCTAATTGAGAACCGTGACGACTGGCACAGGTACTGTGAGCGCACGGATGTTTTGTATGCTCAGGAATATCTGCCGCTGGATCGTGACGCACGTATTGTGGTGGTGGGCGATAAAGTTGTCACAGCTTACTGGCGTACACAGGCTGAGCAGGGTTTTTACAACAATGTGTCCAAGGGTGGCCTGATTGACAACAGCCCGGTGCCGGCCGTAATGACCGAGCTTGCCCTGCGGCTTGCACGGGAGCTGGAAGTGGATCACGCCGGCTTTGATATTGCTCTGGTGGAAGGCTACCCGTACGTGCTGGAGTTTAACCGCTTATTCGGCAATCAGGGGTTGGGCCAAGGCAGTGACCTGAAGGATGCGATTCTGGAATACCTGCAGCAGCACAGTGAGCCCCGAGATCCGGGAACCACAACCCCGGAGCCATTCAACCCAATAGCGGTCTGAACCCCGGTTCGGGCTGTTTGGCTACAGGTTCTCGTAGCGGTTGATATCGAAGACGCCCGACTGCAGTGGGTTGTGCTCCTGCTGCCAGGCAGTGATGTCGCGAAGTATCTCCCAGAAAAAACGGTGGGTGCGGCGCACGCCCCATACGCTTACCAGTTCTTCAAAGGCTTTGGGTTCGCCCACCTTCAGGGCCTTCATGCGATCTTTGAATAGCCCCAGTTGCGATGCCGGAATATCGAACATGAAGTTCGGGTAGCTGCCGATGATTCCCGGGTAGATTGTGAGCTTGTCGTTCTCTGGCTGGTAGCGCACGCTTTCTCCGAACAGGAACGCGACGTTGGTATGTGCGCGGTCGCGAATCATTGTATAGACCGTGCGCTTTCCGTTTTCGTTGTAAACCCGCAGGAAGGTTACTTCGGGTAGGTAATTGATTGCAGGAAGGAATTCCGCCCGGGTAGCCGCTAGATCTGAAAGCTTCTGATCTGCTTGTCGAATCCATTCGGGCGCCCCTTCTCGGCCACAGTCGCTGCAGCGGTTGATTGGGTCGTCTCGTTCGGCATTCAGCTCGCGGAACTTCAGCAGCAGGCGCGCGCCCAGCTCTGCGTTTAACGCGGAAGTGGCGTAGGGCACTTGTGAAGGGGTTGTATCATCCATACTGGTGTAGCTGTAATCCAGTTTTAGCGTACCTGCGTCTTTGTACCAGCTGCGTAAGACACGATTACGTTCGCCGGGCGGGATAAGGCGTAGGTAGTTTTGCTCGCCACCGTTACGAATCAGGTCGAAATACAGTCGTGTCTGGGCCTGATGAGCCACGTTGCCAAACACATCAAAGTTGACCACCAGCTCGTAATAGGTTCGCTCTAACAAAGGGTAATCCATCCACCAGCTGGTCAGTGGAACCTGGCCAATGAGCCCCCGCTGCACCGATGCATTGTCGTTGTGGCGGAAGATGGTAAGCAGAGCATTGGTGTTGTCGCCATCGCCATCCCAGATATGGTCGAGTGCGGCACCTTGGGGATAGGCCTCTCGATAGGCTTCATTTCGCAGTTCGAGATACCGGTTGCGTTTGCCTTTGTAGTCCCTCCAGCTGGTGCCTAAATCCAACAGGGCACTGTCCTGCCCGGGTAATGCCAGCAGTGGTGTTACTTTTTCGCGATACTCTTCGTTGGTTACATACAGGTCTTCTTCGGGGTCGTGGTAGGTCACCCAAAAGTGATCGCGGATCACATCAGTGGCAATTTGGCCACGGCACACCGGCCCGCGAATGAAGGTGCGGGTAAAGTATTCTGCATTGTCCAGCATGAACTGATAGCGGGCTTTTGCGGGGATGGCTGCAAAGGTGATGAACGGGTTGGCACGGCTCTCTCTGCTGTAATCTGGTATGTTCTCAACCTGCCAGTCGGTCGCTTCAAACAGCTCAAGTGTGCGCTCAAATTGTTCTTCTCCAAAACCGAAAGTAATGTGACTCTTGTGCACGATACTGCCGGCTACCGGGCGCAAGCGGTAATACACCGGACCTTCAGGGTCATCGTTGGGGCGGCGAGTCGCGATGATATCGATGGGCGTGCCGGGCACGGTACGGGAGCGCACGATTTCAAAGAAGTGGGTATCGGTGCCGTTTTCTTCAAAGTACAGGTGTGCAAGATAGAGGTGCTCGTAGATCCAGCGGCTGAGCAGTTGTTGGCGCATGTTGCCGTCATTCAGCCAGGTTTCCCAGCGCTTGATATGGTCTTGTTCAGCTGCGCTGGTTTTGGTAATCAATGGGCTGATGGCGCCGCCTTGGTCGAGCCAGCCGGCCAGTGTTGCGTATTCGTCGTCTGTCAGTCCGGTCATGGCCAGTGGCATGCCCTCGTAGGGGTGGTCGCTGGCGTAGTCGGAAAAATCAGCGTTGCTGACACACTGGTTAGCTCGGGATAGCCCCAGTTCGATGTCTTTTGGCAGCTTGCTGTTGGGCGCAAACTCGTACTGTTTGCCCAAGCGGATCATATTTTCGAATAGGCTGCGGGTTTCTTCGCCTCGAGCCAGTACGGAGTAAAAACCCAGTTCCCGCCATTGCTGTTCGGTCTGGGCGTCGATTCCCAAGCGGGTGGTTTTCTGGGCGCTCAGGCGTGTGCCATCGTAAACGCCGTCTTTGTGGGCGCCCCGAATCAGGCCGTCGGGGGATTCCATTTTTAGTTGGCAAGGGGCATCGAAGCAGCTGTGGCAGGCGAGGCATTTGGCTTCCACAATGGGGCGCACGTCTTCGTTGAAGCTGACCGGTGGTTGGGTGGCGGTTGGCAGTGCTTGTTTGAAGGTGGGCGGCGTGGTGCTTTCGGCACAGCCGGCCAGGAACAGCAGAGTGACGAGTACTGCTGTAATAAGTCGCGCCATTGAGGATCCTGTGGTGGTCGTTTGTTGTTGGTGGATTATAGAGGGTTTTTTTAGGGTTCGCTAAGGGTGGTTTTGGAGGCACCCCGCTCCCCGGCCTTTGGCCATTGGTGGGGGCTACTCTACTGCCGTTTTAGGTTTAGTTTTATTGCCAGGGGGGATACCAAAACGCCGTATGCAATCATCACCGCAATAGCGTGTCTGATGTCGCTGGTCCAGTCTGAGAGCAAGCCGCCCAGCATGGGTACTGCGAAGGCAATGCTGTAACCGATCAAAAAGTTCCCGGCTGATAATCGGCCGGTTTCGCTTGCGGGTACCAGCAGTGGCGGCAGTGCCACCATCATAATCAGCAGTATGCCGGCGGTGAAACTCATGAAGGTTGCGCTGGCGATTGCCCACCAGCCAGTAAACACCAGTGTGCCGAGTGTTCCCAACAGGCTGCATATCAGCATGATGATTAGCGGTGTTTTACGGCCGACCCAGTGACGGGCCATTTTCAGCATCAGCAGTGAGGCAAATACCTGGGCGAAGTTGTACCAGAATAACGCTTCTGTGAGGTTTTCGACTTCGCCCCTCTGCTCCAGTAACGCGCCCATGTAAGCGTTTACACCGAAAAACAGAGAGCTGGAAACGCCTAGCAGTAGGCCTAGCTGCAGGGTGAGCGGGTTTTTCCAGTCTGGCAGCCAGGAGGTTTTTCGTGTGGGTCGGGCCATATCGCGTTTGGGGAGAAACAGGGCTGCGGCAACTAGCAGTGCGGGCAGTGACCAGACCAGCAACGTTGCGCGCCAGCTGTTTTCCAGCAGAGGCATGAGCACCGGCAGCGTGATTCCGGCCCCGATGAACTCGCCCATCAGCATGCCGTTCATGTAAATGGCTGAGCCGAAGGCGAGGTGTTTTGGTTCTAACCAGCGCGGCAGCAATGCCGGCAGGGCGGGCTGCATCATGGCAATACCCAGGCCCATAACGGCGCTGGTGAGCATCAGTGTGAAGGTGTCAGGGGCCAGGCCGCGGCCAGCTGAGCCGATCACCATGACAACCATGGCTAGCGCGAGTGTATTGCGCGGGCCTATGCGGGAGATGGATAGCGAGCCAGGCATAGCGCCTACAGCAAGCATCAAGATGGGTAGTGTGGTTAGCGCGCCGGTGAGGGTCTGAGAGAGAGCCAGCTCGTCACCGATGGACGGTGCCAGGGGCGGCGCAACCAGTATCGGGATGCGCAGGTAAACACCGGCTAGCCAAAGCAACACCGCCACCGGCAGCAAGCTCGCTGTCGGTGGCGGTGTTGGTACTGCCGGATTTTCAGCTACAGACAAGAAAAATCAGTCTTCGCTGGTGTCCGGCAGATACGCGCCGTCTTCGTCGTGCACTTCCTGCCCCGTCACGGGCGGGTTGAACGAGCAGATCAAACGCATGTCTTCAGTACCGCC
The DNA here is from genome assembly GCA_052089485.1 of Marinobacter sp. Taxonomy (GTDB): domain Bacteria; phylum Pseudomonadota; class Gammaproteobacteria; order Pseudomonadales; family Oleiphilaceae; genus Marinobacter. The sequence goes on from JBQCZX010000001.1 coordinate 24,371, forward strand.
ACGCAGGGTGTGCTGGTCATGCTTGTCGAGGGCGTACAGAGTGCCGTCTGAGATCTCGTGGGTTTCACCGGTTGCTTTGTCGGTAATCGTGCCGTTGCCGGCTACGCAGTAAACCGCTTCCAGGTGATGTTTGTACCACAGGTTAAGTTCGGCACCTGCAGGAATAATCGTTTCGTGGAAGGAGAAACCCATACCGTCTTTTTTCAACAGCATGCGGCGGCTTGTCCAGCCTGGACCATGTACTTCACGCTCGGTACCGATGATGTCCTGAACTCGTACAATTTTCATGAGCATTCCTCGTTTTGTGATGGAATAGCCATACAGTATAAACATCCATTTCAGGTTCGGTTCAACCGCCAGTCTTCGTAACCTGTCATGCACTGCTCTATGGCGAGGTGAAATCTATGCCGTTGATTTTCGTCCAGAGGCTGCTGTTTACGGCATCTGTCCAGCGTTCTCTGAATGGTTTGACGACTCTTTTTATCGAGACGCTCCAGCCAATGATGGTCTGCAGGCTCCAAGTCTAGCAGCTCTCGGCCGGCGTGGTTGCGATGGCTTATGTGCCACCAGTGATCCACGGCTCGCCCCAGCACCACGTAACCAAACTGGCTGTCCTGTACCGGGCCGAAGGTGGCGGTTTTCAGGCCGTCTCTGAGAAGACCTATACTCAGGACTGGCAAGCTGAGTTTGTCACCGTAAAAATAGCTGCCTGCCGCCCCGATCAGCCCACCTACCAAGGCGCCAGTACCCAGCGATGTGCCCAGGGTAAGGGCGTCCAGGCCGGCACCGCTAACGGCGCCGGCGCCGAAACCTGCGGTGGCCAGGTAGCGCTTGCTAACGGCCCAGTGTTCGCGGCTGCCTTCTGAGAACAGGTCATGATCGCTGTGCCATTCCAGTTCGGCCTCCTGGCGGCGGATGCTCTGGTGCTGATACAAGTGTTCGATTTCTATCCGAAGAGTTTGTTCCCGCTGGCGTTGGTGCTGGTACCAGCGTTGCCGAAGCTGCTCTGCGAGTGTGCTGTCGCTGGTGCCGGCGACCTGATCCAGGGTTAGAGTGCGCTTTTCCTGGAATGACATCATGTCTTTCAAGGCCTTGGCGACAATGCCCGCAGCCAGGGTTTTGCGATGCTGGCGCTGGGCAGACAAGTGATGGGTGGCCTGATCCAGGGCCTGCTCCCAGTCTGGCTCAAGTTGACCGAATGCGCGCAAAAGGCTCAAATGTTGCTCAAAAGGGGCACGAACCGCGTCGAAGTTGCGCACAACTTGAAAGAATTGCCCCAAGGCCGCCTGCCAGGTTGTGCTGTGATCGTCTGACCCGATGCTGTTGATCAGCGCCAAGCTGGGTTGACCTGTCCAGCGTAGGATGGTCATTTCAGCCTCGTGCTCGGCGCTGTAAGGGGCGGAGCCATCCACCACGTAGATTATGCCAGCGCCTTCAATTAACGGTGTTAGCAGCTCACACTCGTCTGTAAAGCGGTCGTCGCCTTGATGCTGTAGAACAAACGCTCGAACCGTTTCACTGTGATCCGATGCCGACACGCTGTGAGCTTCCAGCCACTCCAGAACTCGCCTGGGGCGCTGAAAACCCGGCGTATCCACCAACGTGTAGAGGGTTTTGCCGTCTACGCTCAGAGGGTATGCCTGCCGCGTGCGTGTGGTGCCCGGCTCCAAGGCGATGGCGATGGCGTCGTTTTGCGATAGTGTCGCCACCACACTGGATTTCCCCTTGTTGGGGTGGCCCACGACGGCGAAGGTAGGTGCGATATTCATTCGATAACTCCCCCGTCCATGTCGGGAACGGCCCCGTGAGCTGGTATAAGGCTGACTGCTATAAATTCCGCCCCGGCCCGCTTGGCAAATCTCAGCCATTGTTGAACCTGGTGCGCGTCCGGCTCCCGTTCAATATCAGTGGCCAGAGGTACCAGAGCGATCTGAGCGCCTTTGGGCCAGAGTTCTTTCGCATTGACCAGAAAATCCTCCAGCTCACCTGTAGGCGGCTCCCAGCTACGGGTAACCAAAAGAACGAAAAGCTGGGGCGACTTTGTCAAATGCGTGGCTATCTGCTCCAGTGTCTGCCGGTCCTCTGCCAGTGTCATCCTGCCCCCCGCTTTCGCTACCAGGCTTTTGCCTGCACTGAGCGAATCTGGCAGTTCCGGGTCGCCGGCGCCGGCCCAGCACAAAACAATCCGGGCGTCTGGCAATGGTTGCAGGTTCAAATGAGTGTCGGTGTTTGGCTGATCAGCGGCATCGTTGTGGTCGTTACCTGTATCCAGGGTCGGTGTTTCCATACGGTACATCAGCGCGCGCTTCGCCGGGTGGCTGGCCAGTAGATACCGGGCCTTGCGCCGGATGAGCACGCCCGCCAGCAGCCAAAGAACCAGCCGAGGCAGCAGCGCCCAAGTTGTCCAGAGCATGGCGATGAAAGGCCACCACTGGCCCCAACGGGCGGGGTTCACGGTGCCGTCGCCGGTGCCGGCACGAAAAAACCGGGTTGCTTCCACAAGTGCAAATTCAGGCGCAGCGGCCGACCATAGCCAGGCCCAGGGTGCGGCAACGATTGCGATCAGCCGGTGATAGCTGCTGGCATCGGTATCGAGAGTGGTACTCCAGCCAAATGCGAGGTCTTGAAGCACCACCATAACCAACAAGGTTGCCAGACCGGTCAGCGCAAAACATAGCCCGCCAAGCTGAGCTGCCCGCGCCATGAGTACCGGTTGAAGCTTTATCGAAACGGCAGATTCGGGGTTGTTCCGAAAGCGTCGGAGCAGTGGACGCCAGGGTTGCCAGCCCACAAGCGACTGGGCGGTGGTTAACAGCGCCAGTAAAAGCTGGAAGGCCACAAAGGCCAGAATAACGGTTACGTTGATGCGCTGGCCACCGTCGTAGAACAGCAAGCCGAGCATGGCCAGTACGCCTAGCAAGGCACCGGCAACCATAAACCCGCTGTTGATTCGGCGCCAGAAACCCAAGGTATGCGCCGAAGGGGCGACACCTGCACCTGGGCCGCTGAGATGATTCATTTGGGCCATCCAGCGTTCTGGGTTCGGCGTCACGCCTTGTTGGTCGCAGGTCAGTGCAAACTTGCGATCCCGCCGGTGCAAAAATGCCGGGGCCTGGCCGTTGTCTCTCTGGGCGCAGGCATCAAAATCCAGCAGCAGGCGGAGGGAATGATCTGTCATGAACGGTTCCGGTTGTGAATTCGGTCTGTGGGTGTTTGGTGTTAGGATATCGGTATTACCCCGTCCGATACCAGACAACGAGCGTTCATGCCCCACCACTTGATGAATCTGCGCCACGTGCCCGACGACGAAGCCGAAGAAATACGGGCGTTGTTCGATGAACACGAGGTGCGCTTTTACGAGACCCCGCCGAGCCGCTGGGGCATTAGCATGGGCGGTTTCTGGGTGCACGACACCGACGAGGCCGAAAGAGCCAAAATCTTGCTGCACGAATACCAACGCCAGCGCATGCAAAGCCAACGTGAAACCTATCAGGCGTGGCGCCTAAAGGGCGAGGGTGGCGGCATCGGATATATGTTCCGGCACAAACCCCTGCGCACACTGGCCGCCTGCCTTGCCATTATTACCATTGCCGGATTTAGCCTGCTCCCGTTTATCCGGATAGGGTAGTCTCGGCGCTTCAGCGCTCGTCCTTGTGGTGTCGCGCCAGAAAATCGGTTGCTTTGTCAACGGCGCTGCCGGCAGTGAGAAAGCTGGTAATGTGGCCGCGCAGACGCATTTCAAACAACTCGCTTTCAACCCCATTGGCCAGCAGGGTCTCGTGCAGTTTTCTGGATTGTCGGAAAGGTACCAGATTGTCCATGTTGCCGTGGAACAGAAAGAACGGCGGCGCATTACCGGTGACGTATGTTATGGGAGACGCTGTGCGATAGGTGTCGGGAATGTCATGTTTTTTGCCTCCCAGAAACTGCCGTATGAGCTTGCCGGAACCAAAAGTTGTCAGATCGGCCGGCGTGCCGCCGGCCACCACGGAGCTAAGGGCCGTTTCCGGGCCACCATAGGGCTGGTTTAGCGCCCCGGCATGGTCTGAGTTGGCTGCGAGTGCCATCAATGCGATCAAGTGCGCACCGGAAGAGAAGCCAAACCCGCTTACCTCAGACGCATCCAATCGATATTGTTCAGCGTGACGATTCAGCCAAGTGCGAGCTATCTGCAGATCGTGTAGCTGGGCCGGGAAGATATGCTCGGGGGCGAAGCGGTAATCAACATTGAAAACCGCAAAGCCGTGGCCCGCCAGTTCCTCTGCAATCCAGCTCATATCACCCCTAGAGCGACCTTCCCAGCCTCCGCCGTGCACCATCAGCACAACAGTTCGAAGCCTCTCACCCTCGGGAAGGTACAGGTCGCCATAGAGTGCTTCTGGCCAGTCCTCAGGAGAAAATTGCACGCCGTGATTCACAGTGAATGTCGTGTCTTCCAGCGCGGCAGATGTCGCAGGCGCATTGTGATGGTTTGCGCAGCCACCTAGTACCAGTGCGCTTGCCAGCGAACCTACTCCAATCAGGTTTTTCAGCGTTCTTTGAGTTTTCAATGATTTACCATTCCTTATGCTGGGCCACAGAGCGAATTTACGGGTTACGGGCGGAGTTGGATTTGTGTCGCTTTAATACGCTGTCCGGCAATCGAGACGTTGTCCGGGTATCAGGACAGATAGGCTTGAGTGGCCCTTACAGTGCGGTGTTTCGATGCGAGCCTCGACTCTGATCAAGGCAAGGTTGTCCGGAAATCGAGACAAATAAAATGATTGGCAAATTAAATCACAAAAATCATCAGTAAAAACAGATGGGTAAAATAATGGCACAGGATGCGCATATTAGTTATTTCGGGCCGTGAGCCCGGCTTGTTCTTAACAACAACAAACAAGGAACGATCCATGAAACGTATCATGATCTGTACGCTGATCGGCGCTACAGGCTTCTTATTGAGTGCCTGCAGTGACAGCAATAACGACGATGACAACACACCCGAGGTAAACCAGGTGCCCGGGTTTATCGATGGCGATATCCGCCACACCCAATATGATGGCGTCACCGATGATCTTCTGACCGCGGGTCTAGGGGCCACTGGCCTTGGCAATGCCACAGCACCTGCGTTTGCCGACCCGCTCAATCCCTCCTCGGCCGAACTGCGCCAGCGGGCGATCTACAATAACTACCGGGCGCTGGTGGATACCTCCCCTGGTGGTGGCTACGGTGAGTTTTTTGGCCCAGGCGTTGGCAATGAAACCGAAGGCCTGATTCCGGGGCACGAGTATATTGCTTTCATGACAGTTCCGGGTAGCGACGTGCCTGTTACGGTTATGACTCAGATTCCTGACAGCTTTGATACGCAAAACCCATGCATGATCACCGCGCCTTCATCCGGCTCCCGGGGAGTGTATGGTGCGATTGGAACAGCCGGCGAATGGGGGCTGAAAAAAGGCTGTGCCGTGGTCTACACCGACAAGGGAAGCGGCACCGGCGCTCATAATCTGGAAACCAATACGGCCCAGCGCATCGATGGCACGCTTTCAGCCACCGATGAACCCGTTCAGTTTCGCGCGGACCTTACCGCGAGCGAACGGGGTGATTTCAACGCAGTCTCTCCTGACCGTTTTGCGTGGAAGCACGCCCACTCGAAAACCAACCCTGAAGCTGATTGGGGGCGCCATGTTCTACAGTCTGTTGAGTTTGGATTTTGGGCACTCAACGAGCAATTCGGTAGCGACAACAACGTTGACGCTATTACGCCTGAAAACACCCTGGTTATTGCCTCGAGTGTTTCTAACGGTGGTGGCGCATCGGTTCGCGCGGCTGAGCAAGACACAAAAGGCCTGATCGACGGTGTAGCCGTATCTGAGCCCAATGTAAACCCAACTGTGGATACCGATTTCACCATTGTGCAGGGTAGCGATACGCCAATTACTGAGCACAGTCGTAGCTTGCTTGAATACACCACGGCACTGGCGGTGTATCAGGGTTGCGCCAACCAGGCGCCAGCCATTCGCGACACTGCTCCGTTGAACGCTGATTACAACCCTGCGGTTATCGGCGAGAATATCTGCACCTCATTGGGGCTCAAAGGACTCGTTACAGGCATCAATACTGACGAGCGTGCTACCGATGCATTGCGTATTCTGAATGAGGAATTTGGAATCCAGCCAGAGCAGAATCTGCTTGCGCCCATACATTTTGCCTCCAACGTTGCCCAGAGCATTTCCATGACCTACGCCAACGCCTATGGCCGTGCTGGTGTCGAGGATCGTGTGTGCGGGCTTAGCCTGGCTGCGACCGACGCCTCCGGTGCGGTAACTCCGCTTACACCGGTCGAGGAAGCGGCAGCATTTGCAACCAGTAACGGCATCCCACCCACCGCAGAGGTCAACATCGTTTACGACGAGGCAGTAGGTCAGCCGACTCTACTGGCTGCCAGCACATCGCCCAGCAGCGGCTTTGCGGATTATGGTCTTGACGCATTGTTGTGCCTGCACGGCTTGGCCTTGGGTCGTGATGCTATTACCGGAGATGCGCTGTCTGGTACCGATGCAGAGCTGGCCGAGGCAATCGCTGATGGCATCGAAGATATCAGAGCTACCGGGGGCCTTCGCGGCAAGCCAGCGGTATTTGTGACTGGTCGGGCGGATGCTGTTTTGCCCATCAATCACACCTCTCGGCCCTATTTCGGGCTTAACCAGAAAGTGGAAGGCGAGGGTAGCGAGCTTCGTTACTACGAGGTGCTCAATGCTCATCACCTCGATGTTTTGAACGGCTTCCCTTCTGTTGGTGCCAGTTACGTGCCGCTGCACCATTACTATTTCCAAGCTCTGGATTTGGTATGGGATCGGTTGACCAACGACACGCCGCTGCCGCCAAGCCAGGTTGTCCGGGCTACGCCACGGGGAGAGGCAACACCGCTATCGCAGGCCAATCTGCCAGCTTTAGCAACACAACCGCCAGAGGCAGACCTTATTCGTCTGGTTGGTAGCGAGTTACGCATACCTGATTGATGGCGTTCGGGTCGTCCCAAGCCCTCTCTCATTTGCTCACCTTGCGGAGAGGGCCATATACTTCCGACAGAGCACCCGGCACAGCCGGGTGTTAGGGCTTTCACTATGAATGGTATTGAACCCGGCGGTACACGCTACATGACACAGTTGTTTGGTGAGAAAAATAGAAGTGGGCTGACCCGGGAGCTTATCGAAGCGCTCTTCCCGATGTTTGATGAGGCAAGCGCAGGCGCGATTGCTGTGGATCGACAGTCCCGCATTACCTGGCTAAACAGCAGTTACGCCCAGCTGTTGGGTCTGAAAGAGCCGGCCACTGTCATCGGGCGCCAAGTGCGCCAAATCATTCCGGAAACCCGCATGCCTGAAGTGGTGGAAACAGGTAAGCCTCTGCTGCTGGATATCATGGAATACCAGCAGCAACAGCTGGTGGTTACCCGGCTTCCCTATTACGACAAGGCTGGCGAGATTGAAGGTGCTGTGGCGTTTGTGCTCTACGACGACCTGCAACCGCTTACGCCCCTGGTCAGTAAATACCGGCGCCTGCATCAGGATCTTGCTGCGGCCCGCAAAGCGCTGGCAAAAAAGGCTCGAAGTACCCGCTACAGCCTTGGGGATTTTGTAGGCGCCAGCCCCGGCGCGCTTGAGGTAAAACGCCGCGCACGGCTTGCCGCCGGGCGCGAAATGGCTGTGTTGTTGCTGGGTGAAACCGGCACCGGCAAAGAGGTACTCGCCCAAGCTATTCACTCTGTGTCCAGCCGTGCCGAAAAGCCGTTTGTGGGGGTAAACGTTGCCGCCATTCCTGATAATCTTTTGGAAGCCGAGTTCTTCGGCGTTGCGCCAGGTGCCTATACCGGCGCGGATCGTAAGCTGCGTGAAGGGAAGTTTCAGCTGGCCCACGGCGGCACGCTGTTTTTGGACGAAGTGGGTGACATGCCCTTGCCGCTGCAAGCCAAGCTTTTGCGAGCCTTGCAAGAAGGAGAAGTAGAACCCTTGGGCTCCAACAAAGTTGCTTCAGTAGACGTTCGGGTTATTGCGGCTACCAGCCGCAATCTGGACGCTATGATCGCCGATGGCAGCTTCCGCTCCGATTTATATTATCGGCTGAACGTGCTGGAGATTCCCATACCGCCTTTGCGGGATCGCCTTGTCGATCTGGGGCTGTTGTGCGAAACCCTGCTGTGGGAAATCAGCGAAGGCCAAGGCATGCGTGCCGAGATTACCGATGCCGGCGTGGCAGCTCTGGCCAGTTATAGCTGGCCGGGCAACATCCGCGAATTGCGTAACGTGCTGGAGCGGGCGCTGACCATGGGGGAGGACAACGGTGTTCTGGATGCCGACGCCATGTTCAAAGTGCTGCCTCGCGGTGGTGTGCGCACTGATTCCCAGATAGCGCCGCGCCCGGTCAGGCCGCTGGCAGAAACACTGGCTGAAGCTGAGGCTCAAGCGGTGGAGGAAGCGCTGGTGGCAAGCCGGGGTAACCGCACCAAGGCTGCCAAGTTGTTGGGAATATCCCGCTCGGTGCTGTACGAGAAATTGGCGAAAATGTCCTGATTTTCGGACGCCTGTCTTGATATCTGTACAACTACTTACGACCCAGGTGAAAAATTGTCCTTAATTCCGGACGCCTCAACTCCCCTCGATTTTTAAATTTTTCTTAAAGTACTGATATAAAAAACAAAAAAATTGTTGGCACAGACTCTGCAATTTCTGAAATGTAGGACGTCAGAACAACGCAGAAAATAAAGGCTGGCGCCAAAAGTAGGACCCCCTGATTTACTTATGCCATCTTTTTTTCTGTGTTTTCTGTGTTTTCTGTGTTTTCTGTGTTTTCTGTGTTTTCTGTGTTTTCTGGCGGAATTTCAGTTTAGGCCTACCGGGCCAGAGAGCTCCGGGCCATATACAACAACAAGAAGGATCATTTTCATGTCTTTCAAGCATAAACTTTCAGGTTTGACTTTGGGTATCAGTGCCGCAGCCTTTATGACCGGCGCCATGGTTAGCAGCAATGCTCTGGCTGCAGAAAAAGTTCGCTGGCAGGTGCCCCTGGCATTTCCATCGCATCTTGTAGGCCTGACAACACCGGTTAAGCACCTGACAGAAAACCTTAAACTGATTTCAGGCGGTGATCTTCAGCTACGCTATTACGAGCCTAATGAGCTGGTTCCTCCGTTTGAAATTATGGACGCTGTAAGCAGTGGCAAGTACCCGGCCGGCTACACCTGGGTGGGTTACGATCAGGGCACTATAGCTGCGCTGCCGCTATACTCAGGCGCACCGTTTAACATGGAACCACCGGCTTACCTGGCCTGGTATTACGAGGGCGACGGCCGGGAACTGCTGGAAGAGATTTACGCCGAGCGTAATATCCACCCCATGCTGTGCAGCATCATTGGCCCTGAAGGCGCGGGCTGGTTCGCTAAGCCTATCGAAGGCATGGAAGATTTTGATGGCCTGAAAATCCGCTTTGCCGGTATTGGTGGCAAGGTACTGGAAAAGCTTGGTGCCTCGGTAACCATGGTACCTGGTGGCGAGATTTACCAAGCGCTAGAGCGCAAGACGATCGATGCAACTGAGTTCTCTCAGCCGGCTATCGACAAAATGCTTGGCCTGGATCAGATCATCAAGAACTACATCATGCCGGGCTGGCACCAAACTCTGACAACCTCGCACCTGCTGGTTAACAAGGATGTGTGGGAGGACCTGGAGCCACAGAACCGCGCGCTCATCGAGATGGGCTGCGAATCTGCCACGCTTAAAGGCTTTGCAGAAAGTGAGTGGGCACAGCCGACTGCTCTTCGTGATTACGAAGAAGAAGGCGTGAACGCCCAGACACTGCCTGAGCCTGTTCTTCGCGAGCTGCAGAAGGTTACCAACGAAGTGTTGGACGAGATCGCGGCCGAGGACAAGATGTTCAAGCGCGTGCTGACCAGTCAGCGTGACTTTATGGAACATCACTCCATCTGGCACTCCAATGGCTACCTGCCACGGGATTTCTACAAGTACGACTGATCAACGGATGATGTTCACTGCGGGTAACGGTTGATCGTTACCCGCGTCCTGCCCCACATCCGAAAATCCGAGGTTTTTGTGGCTGATACCAACGACTCTGGGGCTGACCAGTCCCCGGCATCTAAGACTGACACGCTTCCAATCAATGCGTTCTCCTGGCAACTCGACCGATTGGTAGTTGCTGTGGGTCATTTTGCATCCTGGTTATGGATTGGCGTGTTAGTTGTTGTACTGATCAATGTAATCTCCCGGTACGCCTTTTCTCAAGGCTCCATTGCTTTGGAGGAGCTGTCCTGGCACTTGTTCGGCACCGCCACCATGTTAACGCTGGGGTACGCGGTTGTGCGTGATGACCACGTGCGCGTTGATGTGCTGAAAGAAAAGTTTACCCCTAAAACCCAAGCCATTATTGAGCTTTTGGGTATTGTGTTGCTGGCGCTGCCGATTATCGCGCTGATGGTTAATGCGCTGCTGCCATACGCATGGAAAGCCTGGATTTATAATGAGCATTCCCAAGCACCCAGCGGACTGCCATACCGGTTTATTTTCAAAAGCATGCTGCCCCTGGGCTTAGTGTTTGTGATGATTGCCCTGGTGTCTCGTGCCTCGCGCTGCGGCACCCTCCTGTTCTGCTTTCCCCGGGCTATTGAGCCTCCCCACGATGATCGGCATTCCGCTGGCCATCCTAATCCCTGAACCGCGAGGCTAACGTCATGGGTGTAGAAGCGATTCTTGTTGTCGCCATGTTCGCCAGCTTTATGGTGCTGTTGCTGCTGGGTTTCCCGGTTGCTTGGTCACTGGCGGGTATTGGTCTTATATTCGGTATCGTCGGCCACGTTATGGTCGAGTATCTGGATTCTCCTCTGTGGTTTACCTGGCAGGGCACAATCGGCGTTCTGGACGCCAGGATTTATGGCATTGTTGCCAATGAACTGATGGTTGCGCTGCCCATGTTTATCTTCATGGGCATCATGCTTGATCGTTCTGGTATCGCCGAAAAGTTGATGCACAGCCTAGTTAAAGTGCTTGGCGGGTTGCGCGGTGGTTATGCCATTACCGTGGTGCTGGTTGGTGTATTGCTGGCTGCCTCCACCGGTATTGTTGGCGCGTCGGTTGTATTGCTGGGCATGTTGTCTCTTGGCCCCATGATGCAGGCCAACTACAACAAATCACTGGCTGTGGGCACAGCGTGTTCTGTTGGCACCCTCGGTATTCTGGTGCCACCAAGCATTATGTTGGTACTGATGGCAGATCGCCTGGGCACTTCGGACGCTTCGGTAGGCAAGCTGTTTATGGGTGCGCTGATTCCCGGCGTTATGCTCGCCATGCTCTATATTCTTTACATCATCATTGCCTCCTACATCAAAAAGGATCTAGCGCCTGCGCCTGCAAACCGGCAGCGTCTCGATGCCCGAGCCTGGTTTGAAGTGTTTTGGGCGGTACTGCCGCCGATGGCGCTGATTATCTCTGTGCTGGGTTCTATCTTTTTTGGCATAGCCACAACCACTGAGGCCTCCGCAGTAGGTGCTGGCGGCGCGCTGCTGATGGCTTTTGTTAGCAAGCGCCTGGATATGGACACCCTGAAGCAGTCGCTTTACCAGACCAGCCGCACGTCAGCATTTATCTTTGGTATTTTCATTGGTGCCACGGTCTTTGCCTCGGTACTGCGCGGGCTGGGTGGTGATGATGTAATTGAAGGTGCCATCACCGGCTTGCCGTTTGGCACTACCGGTGTGTTGTTGACGGTACTGTTCATCACCTTCTTGCTTGGGTTTTTCCTGGACTGGGTGGAAATCACTTTGATCGTGTTGCCCTTGGTGGCACCAGTTCTATTCGGCATGGGTGTGGAGCCAGTGTGGTTCGCCATCATGTTTGCCATGTGCTTGCAGACGTCGTTCCTGACACCACCCGTAGGCTTCTCACTGTTCTACATAAAAGGTGTATGCCCGCCGGGTATTACCACCAAAGATATCTATCTGGGCGTATTACCGTTTATTGCCTTGCAACTGCTGGCATTGGCGCTGGTATTCTGGTTTGAGCCGCTGGCTACCTGGCTGCCTAACGAAGTGTATGGCGGTTCCTGACCTGGCGACTATCTTTAAATAATCTTAATAATAATTGGGAGACAAACATCATGCGTCTCGAAAATCGAGTGGCCCTGATTACCGGGGCTGGGCGTGGAATTGGCCGGGCAATCGCTGAGCATTATGGCCGTGAAGGTGCCCATGTAGCAGTCGCGGATCTCACCCTGGAAAGCGCGCAAGACGCCGTGGATGCGATTGAAAAAGCCGGTGGCACAGCTATGGCGCTAGCCATGGACGTGACCGACGAGGCTGCGGTAGAAGACGGCGTTGCGGCGATTGTGGCAGCATGGGGTGGCTTGGATATCGCCGTGGCTAACGCCGGCATTCAACACATAGATGCCATACACAAACTGGCGTATGCGGATTGGCGCCGGGTGATGAACGTGCATCTTGATGGCGCGTTTCTGGTTACCCGGGCAGCCCTTAAGCAAATGTACGCCGGCGGTGGCGGAACCATGCTATACATGGGATCCGTGCATTCGATAGAAGCTTCGCCCCTGAAAGGCCCGTACGTAGCTGCGAAACACGGCATGTTAGGCTTATGCCGTGCGGTTGCCAAAGAAGGCGCCGAACACGGTGTGCGTAGCAATATTATCTGCCCGGGCTTTGTTAGAACGCCGTTGGTAGACAAGCAGATTCCGGAGCAGGCAAAAGAGCTGGGCCTTTCCGAGGAAGACGTCATCAGCAAAGTGATGCTGAAAAACACCGTGGATGGCAAGTTCACCACGTTGGAAGATGTCTCCGAGGTGGCGGTGCACTTGGCGGCTTTCCCTTCTGCAGCCCTTACGGGTCAATCTATTGTAGTCAGCCACGGCTGGCACATGCAGTAAGCAACAGGAGCAAAGAATGAGTGTTACTGAGCAGTCCCCGATCGTCTGGTCTCCTTCGGAAGACGTACTGACAAGCACTCGCATGGGTCGCTTTAAAGCCTGGCTTGAAGATCAGGGCTACGGCCCTTTTACCGATTATCACGCGCTGCACCAGTGGTCGGTTGATGAGCTTGAAACCTTCTGGGACAAGGTTTGGGATTATTGCGGGCTGGTTTGCGAAACGCCGGCCAGCAAAGTACTGGGCAAGCGGAGCATGCCCGGCGCCGAGTGGTTCCCGGGCATGAAACTGAACTTCGCCGCCAACCTGCTGCGACTGGCAGAAGGTGACCATGCCAGCCAGGAAGCGGTCGTGGCCTACTGTGAAACGCGCCCGGTTCTGCGTCGCACCTATGGTGAACTGAAATCCGATGTGGGCGCCCTGGAAGCCTTCCTGCGCAGCAAAGGCATTAAAAAAGGTGATCGGGTAGCCGGTGTGGTGACCAACGGCTACGAAGCGCTGGCGGGCATGCTTGCAGCAACCAGCCTGGGGGCTGTTTGGAGCTCCGCCTCGCCAGACTTTGGTGTGGGGGCCATTCTTGACCGGTTTGGCCAGATTGAACCCTCCGCGCTTATCGTCGTGAACGGCTATGGGTATGGCGGAAAGATCTTGGCGCGCCAAGACGATTTTGCAGAACTGATTGCGGGCCTCCCAACACTGAACTGCGTCGTTAGCGTTCAGCAATTGCCCGATGCCGCACCGATTTCCGGTGATCTGGTGACCACCTGGGACCAAGCGATAGCTTTCGGCGCAGGCCAAGCCCCCTCGTTTACCCCCGTCGATCCCGACCATCCGGTATACATTCTGTATTCCTCCGGCACCACCGGCAAACCCAAATGCATCGTTCACGGAACGGCAGGGCTGCTGGTTAACCACGCCAAAGAACTCATGCTGCACGGCGACGTCGGCCCGGAAGACAGATTCCTCTACTTCACCACTTGCGGCTGGATGATGTGGAACTGGCAAGCCTCCGCTCTGCTGACTGGCGCTGCCGTGATCACCCTGGACGGCTCACCCGGCTATCCCAGCCTCAGCATGCTCTGGGACACCGTAGCCGAAGAGCGCGTGACCCACTATGGCACCAGCGCCAGATTCATCGCCGGTTGTCGCAAAGCAGAATTGAAGCCCGCAGAAACACTGGATCTGGGCAAGCTCAGAGTCGTATTCTCAACCGGCTCGCCACTGCTCCCGGAAGATTACGATTGGGTATACAGCCACGGCGCGCCTAACGCCCTGCTCGGCTCCATTGCGGGCGGCACCGACATCTGCGGCTGTTTTGTAGGCTCAACCCCGCTATTGCCCGTACGCCGGGGCGAAATCCAGTGCCGCTTCCTGGGTGTAGACGCCGTTGCCTACGGCGACGACGGCAAAGCCGTTGATCAAGGGCGGGGCGAGCTCGTCTGTCGTCAGCCGTTGCCCTGCATGCCAGTAGCCTTCTGGGACGACCCCGACGGCGAGCGCTACCGAGCCGCCTACTTCGATACTTTTCCCGGCGTTTGGGCCCACGGTGACTTCATCGAATTCACCGAACACGGCGGCGCCATCATCTACGGCCGCTCCGACGCCACCCTGAACCCCGGCGGCGTGCGCATCGGTACCGCAGAAATCTACCGCCAGGTAGAAACGGAGGCGGCTGTTAAAGACAGCCTCGTAGTCGGACGCCAAATCGACGGCGACGTAGAAGTTGTACTGTTTGTGGTACCTGCCGAGGGCCAAGAGCTGACCGAAGACCTGCTAAAGCAGCTTAAGGTCCAGATCCGCGAAGGCGCCAGCCCCCGCCACGTTCCCAAACACATCGTTCAGGTGCCGGACATTCCGTACACCCGCAGCGGAAAAAAAGTGGAACTGGCCGTCGCCCGCCTGATCAACGGCTCCACCAAAGCCGACAACCGCGATGCCCTGAGCAACCCTGAAGCGCTTGACCAGATTCGGGATCGGTTGGCGGAAGTAAACCTGCTGCCGAGGAGTTAGGGTTTGTGAGTTGTACGCGGTCAATGGCTTAGGATTAGAGTCACGGAAGGCCATTGAAATGCTGGCAAAGCGGTGGGGGTATCCCTTTCCAAAACTGTGCGGAGCCATGGATGGCGGAGCCCAAGCGCCACATGGATGTGCCGCAAGGAGCGTGTTTTGGGAAGGGATATCCCCACCGCGCTACCCCCAAGCCAGCAAGCCAAAATCAATAAATGTAAGAAAGTTTCGCAAATTCCCACCAGTTCATCGCCCAGTCACCGAAGATCAGGGGTTTTTAGTCCGTTCTTATACTAAGATCGTAAGCCGAGCCTGCGAAAAAATGGTATCTTAGTAAGTCTATCAAAAGTTTAAAAATCAGTCATCGCAAAGGCCAGACGTCCACAAGACGCCCAACCTCGCCATGACCGTCCTGAACCCACCCAATAGCCTGAGGACGAAAATGACAACATCCAAAGCCAAAATCATCTACACGCTGACCGACGAGGCACCTGCCCTAGCTACACGGTCCTTGCTTCCGATTCTGGAAACCTACGCCAAGCCGGCGGGTATCGAATTTGGAACCAGCGACATCTCCCTCGCGGCCCGCATACTGGCAAAATTTCCAGACTACCTGGAAGAAAACCAGCAAGTCCCAGATGATCTGGCCTCGCTGGGCGAGTACACCAAAGACCCAGATGCCAACATCATCAAACTGCCGAACATCTCTGCCTCCATTCCGCAGTTACGCGCAGCTATCAAAGAATTGACAGATCAGGGCTTTAACCTTCCCGAGTACAAAGAAAACCCCGAAACCGACGAAGAAAAAGAGATTACCGCTCGCTACGCCAAAGTACTTGGCAGCGCTGTAAACCCGGTACTGCGTGAGGGCAACTCCGATCGCCGTGCCCCTGCGGCCGTTAAAGCATTTGCACGCAAATACCCCCACACTATGGGCGACTGGAGTCCGGCTTCGCGGACCCACGTGGCACACATGCGCGGCGGCGACTTCTACTGTAACGAGCAGTCCATCATTCTCGACAAAGCGACCAACACCCGCATTGTGTTTGAGAATAAGACCGGCGAGCAAACCGTACTCAAAGCTGAGCTGCCATTGCTCGAAGGCGAAGTGCTCGATGGCATGTTCATGAGCTGCAAAGCGCTTTGCGAATTTTTCGAAGAGGCCATTGCCGACTGCGAAAAAACCGGGGTGATGTTTTCCCTGCACGTGAAAGCCACCATGATGAAAATCTCCCACCCGATCGTGTTTGGTCACGCGGTGAAGATTTACTACAAGGAACTGTTCGATCAGTACGGCGACCTGTTCGACGAAATCGGTGTCAACCCGAACAACGGCCTGTCTTCCGTGCTCGAGAAAATCAAGGATCTGCCGGAGTCGAAGCAGGAAGAAATTCAGGAAGCTCTGCACAAGACGTACGAGCATCGCCCTGAAATTGCCATGGTCGACTCTGTTAAAGGCGTCACCAACCTGCACGTACCCAGCGACGTGATTGTTGATGCATCCATGCCGGCGATGATCCGTAACTCCGGCAAGATGTGGGCCCGTGACGGCAAGCTTAAGGACACCAAGGCGGTTATGCCTGAGTCCACCTACGCCACCATCTATCAAGAAGCCATCAACTTCTGCAAAACCCACGGCGCGTTTGACCCCACCACCATGGGCACCGTACCGAACGTAGGCCTGATGGCGCAGAAAGCTGAAGAGTACGGCTCCCACGACAAGACCTTCGAAATCAAAGAAGACGGTATTGTGCGAGTGATTACCGAAGATGGCACTGTACTGACCGAGCACAACGTGGAAAAGGGTGATATCTGGCGCGCGTGCCAGACCAAAGACCTGCCGATTCGCGACTGGGTAAAGCTGGCTGTTAATCGCGCCCGCGCTACCGGCATGCCGGCGGTATTCTGGCTGGATGATGAACGCGCTCACGATGCGCAGCTGATCACCAAAGTAAACACCTACCTGAAAGATCACGACACCGATGGCCTGGATATTCGCATCATGTCGCCGGTTCGCGCTATTCGTTGGACCATGGAGCGCCTGATCCGTGGCCTGGACACCATCTCTGTAACCGGCAACGTACTGCGTGACTACCTCACCGACCTGTTCCCGATTCTGGAACTGGGCACCAGTGCCAAGATGCTGTCGATCGTGCCCCTGCTCAATGGCGGAGGCCTTTATGAGACCGGCGCTGGCGGCTCTGCACCCAAGCATGTGCAGCAGTTGCTGCAGGAAAACCATCTGCGTTGGGATTCACTGGGTGAGTTCCTGGCTATTGCGGTGTCTCTGGATGAGTTGGGCGAAAAGCACGATAATCAGCGTGCTCGTCTGCTGGGACAGACGCTGGATAAGGCCACCGAGCGCTTGCTGGAAAATAACCAGTCGCCGTCTCGCGCCACCGGCGAGCTGGACAACCGTGGCAGCCACTTCCATTTGGCCCGCTATTGGGCAGAAGAGCTGGCTAACCAAGACAGCGACAAAGAACTAAAAGAGTTCTTTGTGAAGATGTCCGGCCAGCTGGAAGAAAACAAGGACAAAATCCTTGAGGAAATGAGTGTTATCCAGGGCAAAGCCGCCGATATCGGAGGCTATTACCACGCACCAGCAGATAAGGTGACGGCGGTGATGCAGCCTAGTGAAACCCTCAACCGGATTATGGAAGATGCCCGCGCATCGGTGAAGTAATCCCGGATGGCAGCTGGGCACTTCGCCTGGCCGCCTGAGGTAAAACCCGAAAAGCCCGTCATACGGCTCTTCGGGTTTTTTATGCTTGCTGCAATGGCACCAGTTGCCCACCGGTTAGCTTGACTAGGTCTGCGGGTGAAAGCTCAATCTCCAGCCCGCGACGGCCGGCGCTTACGTAGACGGTGTCGAAGCTCTCAGCAGAGACATCGATAAAGGTTTTCAGCCGGTTCTTCTGGCCTAGCGGGCTAACGCCCCCCAGTACATAGCCTGTGCGGCGCTGAACTTCCTGTGGGTCGGCCATACACGCTTTCTTGCCACCGGCAGCCCGGGCTATCAGTTTCATGTTCAGCATGCCAGTGACCGGCACCACACCAACAGCTAGCGTTTTGCCATCAACAGCAACCACAAGCGTTTTAAATACCTGTGTTGGTTCCACACTCAGTTTTTCTGCGGCCTCGTTACCGTATCCGGCACTGCTCGGATCGTGCTCGTATTCATGAATGGTGTGAGAAATGCCGGCGTGACTCGCCGCATTGATACCGGGCGTCATAGGCTGCTCCTGAAACCGTTGGTTATGACCATAATCAGCTCCCTATGATAACTCCGGAGCCGGCCCGCAATACATTCTGGTGCCCTGCACAGGTTCCAGTGTACGCTTTGACGCTCGGGCAGGTAGGTTTCGGCCAATGAAACGGACACTCGCCACCTCGAAAATAGAATAATAGTAGCCACCGATACCAAGGCGTATTCGATGAATTCATTAACTCGTCGTGCCCTGCACAGCTGCAAGGTTCCCAAGGATCTTTCTACCGTGACGCATCGCGACTCGACCGGTGAAAATCCGCAAGCGGTTGGCGTTGATAGCCGCACCGTAGACACTATTTGGAAAAGCGTCGAAGCCTTGTATCGCACTGGTGTGCATCCCGGCATCCAGATTTCCGTGCGCCACCGGGGTGAACAAATACTGCACCGGGCGATTGGCCATGCCAGCGGCAACGGCCCCCATGAGCCCGACGGTACGCCGCAAATAGCCATGACCACAGACACGCCCATCTGCTATTTCTCCGCATCCAAGGCGGTTACAGCATTGCTGATGCACATGTTGGTTGAACAGGGCCTGGTTAACCTGATGGACCCGGTTTCCTATTACTGCCCGGAGTTTGCGACCAACGGAAAGCGAACCATTACCGTGCACCAGATTCTGTCGCACCGGGGCGGCATTCCCGCCATTCCAAAGGAAACCCCGATTGATGTGCTATGGAATCAGGACGAAGTCTGGCGGCTGCTGTGTGAAGCCCGCGCAGTAGAGGTGGATGGTTCTAAAATTGCGTATCACGCGGTAACTGGCGGCTATGTACTGCAGCGCGTGCTCGAAAAGGTGACTGGCGACACCATTGAGCATTACCTCGATAAACACCTGCGCCAGCCCATGGGCATGAAGTGGTTTACCTACGGGGTTCAGCCTGAAAACCTTGGTGAGTTGGCCACCAACTACGCCACCGGCCCCACCCCGCGCTTTCCTGTGTCCTGGATCGTGAATCGTGCGTTGGGTGGAGACATTGCAACGGTGGAGCAGGTAACAAACGATCCCCGTTTTCAGGAAGCGGTGATTCCTGCGGGCAACCTGTGCGGAACGGCCGAGGAAATCGGGCGCTTCTTCCAGATGATGCTGAACGGCGGGGTTTGGAATGGCCGGCGCATCTGCAGCGATATTACCGTTCGCCGCGCCATTCAGCAGTTCGGCTCGCTACAGATTGATCGCACCATGTTGATGCCCATGCGTTTCAGTGCCGGCATGATGCTGGGCGGTAACCCCGTGGGCTTGTGGGGGCAGCAAAGCCGCTATGCCTTTGGGCATGTGGGGCTGATCAATAAGCTTTGCTGGGCGGATGCCGCGCGGGATATCTCCGTAAGCCTACTCAACACAGGATTCCCCATCGTCGGGCACCATATTCCATCACTGGGCAAATTTGTTTATACCATGGCCCAACAGTTCCCCCTCCTCCCTGAAAGCGAGCGCCCCTTAGTCGTTTGAGGCAGCCGCTCACAGGGTTCTCAGCTGATCCTCAAGAATACCAAGCACCGAGGACAGAATATCCCGAAAGTCAGTCAGTGTCTGAGTGCGCTGAATGACTTCCTCGCGGCTCTCATCTAGCTTTTCCAGCTTTGGCACAACCCGGCGAATGCCTTCAGTGATCACCTCATAAGGGTAGTGGTGATCCTGAATGCTGAGCTTATTTATCTCGGCGACTTCCTGGCTGAAAATACTGATGATGTCATACAACATGTCTTTGTGCTGGATAGTGGCTGCCTCCCAGTAGGCGTCGTCTAGCAGCTCAAGCAGGGAAAGATATTCCCGTAGGGTGTCGGCAACGGATGTCTGGCTCATAAAACAATCCCGGTGGCGGGTAAAGAAACGGTAAGAGAACTATAGCAGCGGACGGGCGGGGATTCTCTGGAAACAGGCGGGTGGATCATTATGGCGTAAAAATGAAACTCTATTCATTTTGTTGCGCTTTGTCTGACAGTTGTGCAGACTAAGCTCTATATTGGAACTGCTGCCACTCAATGGATGAGAGACGCAATGGACGAGTCCACATATCCGCACCAAGAACACCCCTACATGCTCCGAAAGGTTCGGCTTGATCATCACGACAGTGTGCGAAGCCACGTACATCAGCAAGTCAGCACAGAAGTAGAACGGCTTGAACGCCGTATTGAGGTTCTGCGCCTGACAAAAGCTCCCCATGTGGCCGCGATGATTTCAGCCTACAAAAGGATGATCGATCGTAAAAAGGGCTTTTTGCAGAACTGGGATCTTGATGAGCACCGCTATTACTGACGGCTCTCGATCGTGATCGCATCATACTCCAAAGCCCGCGCTTCCTTTTCTTGATTTCCGCAGTGCTGGGGATCGGTCGATTGTTTGTCTTTGGATATAAACACTCTTACACGTGACGTGTTGTACTGAAACACGGCCTTTACGCAGTCTGGCTCAATACCGTTCAGGGTTATGCCAGAGACTCCTGTGAGGGTGAGAGCGTCTCTGTGAAGTCCGATAAGCTCCTGTAGGAGCTCAACCTTCCCCAGTGTGCGGCCAGTAAGGCTGGTTGCAACGTACTCCGGGGTGTTAAACCCGCTGGTGCCAAAACTCTCTTTTGCGTAACGTCCGCTCCAGGCCGCGCTCGCGATTTCTGGCGTTGAGGAGCTGACCTGTTCGGGGCTTGTGGCAACGAACTGCATCGCGCGGAACACCTTTCCCATGGCAGGGTTGTAGGTCCAATCCAACATCGGGTAGACCCAGGCTTGATCCTCCTGGGGCGTGTTCTCATCACTGTTGTTTTCCGAAAAGCGGATCAGGGCTTTGTTTGCAGGCGTGTTATACGTTGCGGCCTCATTGTCTGTGATGCTTGAGACCATGAGTCGGCGGCCCTCATTGAAATTATCCACCTGCCCGGAGCGAATCACTGCGTTCATCAGGTCAACGGGGTTGCGGACGCTTTTGTAGTCGGTGCCGCTGTCCTTCGGAACAGCATTCAGGAATGTGCTGAGGTGTGCTCTTAGCTCTGTTGCAAAGCCGTTATCGTCGCCCGCGTTCAGAGGTTCTGCGCCACGATATAAATCACGAAAAACGGTATAAGGCAAAACTGGCTCAAGGCCCTCTTGGTTTTCCAGTGTGAGCGTTGGGAGCGAGTGGTCTACGTTGGTTGCTGGGTTGAGCGAGGACGATGAACCCGTATCCTCCATCCCGCAACCACCCAGGAGGGAGAGTGAAATGGCGGCAAAAAAGCAGGAGTGTCTCATTTCAGAAGGCCCTGAGGTGCGAAACCAGCCGTAAACGGCTAAAGTGAATTCCCGCGGGGCTCTGCGCCCCGATCCGACTGCAGACAATAAACCATAAAACAGGCATCTGCCCTCGCGGAGATCACATTTTGCAGCAACGGTGCGAACCGGCTTCAGGCAAAGCAGTGCAGTGGCTGCTTGTCGCGATATGTTTAGTAACGACTCTGGTGCCCGGTTTGGCGGATGCCCAAGAGCAGTGCCGCAATGGTCAACTTGTTCTAAAAAACAGTACCGATAGCATTCGTGATTTTGGCCGCTGTATCTCGTACCTGGAAGATGCCGGCCAGCTTTACCTTCTGTCAGATATTCTCGCCATGAAGCCCGAGCGGTTTACCCGGCATGAAAGCGGCGTGCTCAACTTCGGTTATACCGAATCGGCCTACTGGACCCGGTTTGATTTGCGTGCAGACACGGGAGAGGCGGGCACTGAGTGGATTCTGGAGCTTGCCCTACCGCTGGTAGACGAAGTGGTTCTGTACCTGGTGCGCGATGGCGAGTTAATTGAAAAGCGTAAGGCGGGCTATCAGGACGACTGGGCTGAGCGTGATTTGGCCGTGCCCAACCCTACGTTCCGGCTGCATCTGGAGCCGGACAGCGTTACCTCGGTATATCTTCGAATCATCAATACCAATACGTTCCGCCTGCCGGTTAGCATCTGGAGCCCTGACAGCTACATTGAAAAGGTGTCGGTGGACGAGGTGGTGCGTGGCGCGTTGTTGGGCAGCCTGCTCGCCATACTGGCCTATAGCCTATTCGTGGCGGTTTCCGTTCGCGAGCGCAGTAACATCTACTACGTGCTTTATCTTGTATCGGCGGCGGTGTTTATCGCGACCGAGCAAGTTCATGGCATTCAGTTGTTGGATAGCCGCCCGGCCCTGTTCGATAAGGAGTATCTGCATTTCCAGATCATTATGACCTGGTTTTGGGGGCTGCTGATGGCGCGGGCGCTGCTCGAAACCCGTGCCCGCTCGAGGGACTTGGATCGAATCCTCAAACTGTGTATCTACGCGGTGGTTCTCACGTTTGTGCTATCACTGTTTCTGCCCTATCACATTGCCATGGAATGGATTGTTATCGGGTCGGTGTTGCTTTGTCTTATTTTGATTGTGGTGAGCTATCTTTCCTGGCGCTATTACAACCCTGCGGCACGTTCATACTTTTTCGCCTGGACGTTGGCGCTTATAGGCTTTGGTATCTACGCCCTAACGGTCATGGGCTACCTGCCGCTCAATACGTTTACCAGCTACGCCCCTCAGATAGGGCTCTCTGCGCAGATAGTGCTGTTTTCCTTTGCCTTAGCCGACCGTATCAAGCAGGTTCAGGGCCAGGCACTGAACTGGAGCCGGCGAGCATTATCCAACCTTCAGCGCTATCAGTCACTGTTTGATAACGCCATTGAAGGTGTTTTTCAGATGTCCGTTGGGCGCCAGTTTGTAACGGCCAACCCAGCTATGGCACGTTTAATGGGCTTCGATAGTAGTCGCGAGTTGCTGGGGAGCAACCCGGATGTGCTCGAGGCCTGCATTGCAGATGATCGGCTGCGGGCGCTTGTGGTTGAACAGCTGGAGGCGCGGGGCACGGTAAAAGGGGTAGAGGCCCGCTACCTGACCAAAGCAGCGGAAGAACGTTGGGTCATTATTTCGCTCCACACAGCCTATGGTAACGACGGCAAGCCCACGCACCTGGAAGGCACCTGTGTGGACTCCACCGAAAGCCACCGACGCCAACGCATTGAGCGTGAGCGCGAGCAGGAACGGCTTGAAAAAGAGCTGGCGCGCAACTCCGCCGAGGCCAAGAGCCAATTCCTTGCCAACATGAGCCACGAGATCCGAACCCCTTTGGCGGCCATCATTGGCTACGGTGAAACTTTGATGGATCCGGACTTGAATGATCAGGAAAAACGCAGCAGTGCGGAAACGGTTGTCCGGAGCGGGCGCCATCTGCTGGAACTGGTGAATGATATTCTTGATCATTCCAAGATTGATGCCAATAAGCTGGATGTGGATGTGGTCTCGGTGAACCTGCCGGAACTGCTGGATGAAATTCGCGCATTTTTTTCCCCTAGGGCGCGAGAAAAGGGGCTGGATTTCAACATACTTTGCGAGTTTCCGCTGCCCGAGCACATTCAGACAGACCCGACGCGTTTGCGCCAAATCATCATAAATCTGTGTGGAAATGCGCTTAAGTTCACCGAAAATGGGTCGATTTCACTTTCGATTCACTGTGACCGCGAACAAGAAAGGCTGATTGCCCGGGTTGCAGACACCGGAATCGGCATGAAGCCGGAGCAGATTGGCCGGTTGTTTGATCCGTTCGCCCAAGGCAGTGCGGCTATTTCGAGGCAATATGGTGGCACTGGCCTCGGCCTGAGTATCTCACGGCGACTGGCAGAAATGCTGGGTGGCAGTATCAGCGTCAGCAGTACATACGGTGAAGGCAGCGAGTTTGAGCTATCGATTCGCACCGGCGACATAGAGCAGGTGCACTTTCTGCGGGATGCCTCGGAGCTCAGCCAGCGCCGGCGCGCCATACCTGTGGTTGTGGCGCCACGGCTATCCGGGCGCATACTGTGTGCGGAAGACAACGATGTAAACCGCCGCTTGGTGTCGCTGCTGGTAAATCGAACCGGTGCTGAATTGGTGCATGTAGGCAACGGGGCGGAAGTGCTTGAAATGGCAGTTAGGGAACCGTTTGATTTGATCCTGATGGATATTCAGATGCCGGTAATGAACGGGCGTGATGCGACGGCGGCGCTGCGCGAAGCGGGGGTGAATACACCGGTGATAGCGCTCACGGCCAATGTTATGTCTGAAGACATCGCCGATTACCGGCTGGCGGGTTGTAACGAGCACCTGGCCAAGCCCATCGACAAACAGCGGTTCTATGAGGTTCTGGCCCGTTATCTGAAGGTTCATGCCGGCGGTGCCCCAGATCCAAGGCAGCAATACCAAGGCAGGGTGCTGGTAGCTGAAGACAATGAAGACAACCGCCAGCTGGTGGAACGCATGTTGAGCCGCTTGGGTCTGGACGTGATATCCGTTGCGTCGGGTGATGAAGCAGTACGTAAAGCGCTTTCAGACTCGGTGCAGTTGGTACTTATGGATAGGCACATGCCAGAAATGGACGGCGTTGCGGCCACTCAGTTGCTTCGACAGGCAGGTTTTCGGCGCCCGATTATCGCGTTTACGGCGGGCGACCAGCGCGAAACCGACGCCCTGCGTGATGCGGGCTGTGATGGGGTGCTGGATAAACCGATAGATGAGCGCCGCCTGCAATCATTGCTAGGCCGCTTTCTGGATTCTTCATCGCTTGACGTGGGCAGTGCGGATGAAGATGAGGATATTAGTCGCCTGGTATCCCAATTCCTGTCAGGGTTGGATGAGCGCCGACAGCGAATGAATCAAGCACTTGCAAGCCGTGATGGCGCCGTACTTGAATCTGAAACTCACCAGATTAAAGGCACCGCGGGCGCGATGGGGTATCCAGCGATGACTCATCAGGCCGGCACTGTGGAGGCGCTGTTAAAAGCTGCAGACCCGCAATGGAGCCAGGTTCGCAGTGAACTTGCGATACTGGACGAGATGATAGAGCGTGAACAACCACAGAATAAAACAGGATCGGGCAAATGAGCGAGCGCCAGTTACAACGTGAACATCAGTCAATGAGCATGATGTACGGCACTTATGCCGATATTCTGTTCGTGCTTTTCCCGTTTCTTGTTATCGGCATGCAACGCCTCTGGGAAGGCCGCCTCTATGAAACTCTGATGCGGCCAGACCTGAGCATAGCCGCAGCCATTCTTGCCGGGTTGGCCATTGGCAAATTTGTGTTGGGGCTTGTCACCAATCGGGATCTAGGTCGCTATAAAGAACGCATTGTATTCTTTATCGCACTGACACTGTTTGCTGTGTTGGGGCCAGCCATCATCTTGATGCTAAGTATTGTTGGCGGCGCTGAGGTGCCTGGATTTGTGGCCTTTGTGCAGCCGATATTGCTGATTATTGCCATATCGCTTTACTCAACGGCGGTTACTATCAGCAATATATTAACCCAGGATGGCGACCAGGAATCCTATGCCACGGGCGCAGAAGGGCTGCCAGCGGATATTGCACGCCCCGCCAGGGCCAGACACGCGCCGTTGGATCTTCCCCGCCATACTGGCGCAGACTCCTGATAAATTGCAGATTTACAAGGAATCCGGGTAGCTATACGTCCGAAGAACAAGGAGATACGAATGGATAAATTGACGGTACTGGTTGTGGAAGATGAGCCGGTGATGCGGCAACGGCTGGTTGATATGCTCTATAAGGCCGGAGCTACGGATGTGACGGAGTGTGAGAACGCCACTATGGCCCGCACGGCGTTTGATGCGGGCAAGTTCCAGATCATATTGTTGGATCTTGGTTTACCGGACGGCGATGGTCACGAGTTGATGAAAGGGTTTAAGGCGGCCCGAGACGAGCAACACATTGTGTTGGTGACTGCAGATGACTCCATTGACAGCATTCAGCGGGCAATCAGCGCCGGCGCCAACGGCTATGTGGTTAAACCCTATTCCCAGGAAAAGATCCACGATGTGGTCAGTAACTACACGGTTGTGCATTGCACAGAGGCAGCAATCACTCCGGGCTTGAATCGGCACCACTAATTGGCTCATGTGTCCTCTTTTTGGACGCTTCGGCAAACGCTTACAGACGCATTTAGGAAGCACCCTCATAATTCTATTGTCACGTTTTTTTACGTTGTGTGATTTTGGATATCTGCCTGTCAGATATCCCACGGATCTCTCCTTTATACGCAGCCTGTATGGCTGCGTTTTTTTTGGTAGTGGAAAGTCCGTAGCCACTAACTCGTACAGATACCTCGGGCCGTTTGGGTGATAATTAGTACACTAATTAATCACCCGTACTGAAAGATACCCAGAGGTTGAAACCGAAGAAAATGTCCGACGAATCCGGATCTGCCCGTAATAAGTTCCGCTCCCATTTTGTTGTAGAAATCGTTCTAATCGCCGTGCTGGCCATGTACATGGTGCTGGCAAAAGGTCAGGTTGTTGGTGACGATCTTGTCTTCACCGTTGTTGGTGCCGGATTGATGGCGCTGGTTACCTATTGGACCCTGTATACCCTGAGGGATGGTCTCGAGATGATCGTTCTTAGGGTTCGCGGCTTTAAGCACTGATATAGTTCCAGAATTTTACGCCCGTGCTTGCGGGCGTGAACCCAACCTGCCTTTGCCCTGTTACAATACGCCTATTATATTCTCGATCTTTACCTAGCCGTTTATTCCAATGCCAGGAGCCCCCATGACTGACACCGTGGTTGTAATTTATTCCGGAGGTATGGATTCCTTTACTCTGCTTCACCGTGCTCGCGTCCTTGGGTTACAAGTGCATGCGTTGTCCTTCAATTATGGCCAGCGCCATGTCCGTGAACTGGGCGTTGCGAGCTCCGTTTGTGCAGCGCTGGATATTCCCCATAAGGTTATTGATATTCGCGCCATGAGTGAGGTTATGTCTGGCTCAGCGTTAACCTCCGGCGACGACATACCCGAAGGCGGGTATGAAGAAGAAAGCATGAAAGCCACAGTGGTGCCCAACCGCAATATGATCCTGCTGTCTCTGGCCACCGGCTATGCTGTAACCGTGAATGCCGGTGCTGTGTGGTACGGCGCCCACGGCGGTGATCATGCTATTTATCCGGACTGTCGGCCGGAGTTTGTCGAAAAGATGGATGCCGCGTGCCGGGTAGCCAACTATGAGCCGGTAGGTGTTGAGGCGCCATTTATGCACATGAACAAAGGCGACATTCTTGCTGAAGGCCTGAAGCTTGGGCTCGATTACGCCCACACATGGACTTGTTACAACGGGCGGGAAAAGGCATGCGGGCTTTGTGGCTCTTGCGTAGAGCGGCTTGAGGCCTTTGCGGAAAATGGCCTTGAGGATCCGCTGGCTTATGAGGCGGGGCGCTGATGTACAGAGTAAAGGAAGCCTTTTATACGTTGCAGGGAGAGGGTGCCCAAGCGGGCCGGGCTGCGGTGTTCTGCCGGTTCAGCAAATGCAATCTGTGGACAGGCCGGGAAAAAGACCGTGCGTCGGCGGTCTGTCATTTTTGTGATACGGACTTTGTAGGCACAGATGGCCAAAATGGTGGCGCCTTTGAAACCGCAGAGGCTCTGGCAGCCCATATTCATAGCTTGTGGCCAGATGCACCAGGGACGCCCTATGTGGTTTGCACCGGCGGAGAACCGTTATTGCAGCTAGACAAAACGTTGATTGATGCCCTCCATCAACAGGGTTTTGAGGTGGGCGTGGAAACTAACGGCACCCTACCTGCCCCGGCCGGTATTGATTGGCTTTGCGTGAGCCCTAAGGCCGAAGCCCCTGTGGTGATTGAAGCCTGCGATGAGCTAAAGCTGGTGTACCCCCAGCCGAAAGCCCAGCCGGAAAGGTTCACTGACATGAACGCTCGGCACTTTTTTTTGTCGCCTATGGCGTCGCCGTCAGTTCCAGATGCCAGCGCAGACCCAGTGAAGCAGAGCAATACCCGTAAGGCTACGAACTACTGCCTTGCCCATCCCCGTTGGCGCCTGACTCTGCAAATGCACAAAATCATCGGCATCGACTGATTACGCGGGGGCTGCGACGCTCGGGAACACGCCAACTGAACGCTGTTTAGCCACTTTGTAATGGCTGGGGCTGACGGCTGTCCAGCGCTTGAATGCCCGGGTAAAGTTGGCGGCATCTGCGTAGCCTAAAACGTCTGCAATCTGATTCAGGGTCATACGAGTATTGGTCAGCAACGTCTGGGCACGTTCAAGTCGCACTTGATCCACAAGGTTTTGGAAGCTGGCCTTTTCTTCTTGCAACCGGCGCTTTAACGTTCGCTCAGACACAAACAAAGTGGCCGCCACCCGGGCCAGTTTTGGTGGAAACGGGTAACTGGTTTCAATCACCCGACGCACTCGGCAATCAAAGCCCGCATCTTCTGTTAACTGCTTCAGAGCCTCCTCGCACTGGGCGCGAGAGGATTCTGCAAGCTCGTCGTCACTGAAACGTATGGGTTCCGACAGCATGGTGGTTGGGATAACCAGTGCATCGTCTGTGGCGCCGTATTGAACCGGAATCACAATGCGCTGGCGGAAACGTTGAAAATACGAAGGCTCTGGCCCCTTTCTGAGAATTCTCGCCCCCTCGATTGCGGTACCGGTAAGTTGTTCGCCCATGAAGGCGCAGCCGAACAGCATAGAGTCCATAACAAACCCCAGTAGCGGCCCCGGGTCGCCGTCGCAGAGAATGGTGTAATGCATTTGGTCACCGTATTCGCGACGGCTGACACTCAGGTAGGGCGCCCGCAAGGTGAGGTAGCGGGTCATCAGATCCAGTGCATCCTGCAGTGTGCGGCTGCTCATGATGGCAACGCCCAAGGCCCCGTGTAGCGGCAGTTTCAGTTCGCTCGCCAGCATGATACCAAGGCCGGGTTCGCCGCTTTCTATCATGGCACGGGTAATAAACTCACTGGCCTGCGCTTGGCTTACCCTTATATCTATGGAATTCAACCGAATGGGGTCTAGCCCGACGCGAAGCAACAGATCACGCTCGTCCAGTCCAATGGTATGTAATAGTTCGGCCAGTAGATGCAGGTAGATGGCAGGCATACCCAGATCTTGTGTGATGGAGGCAGAGACGCGCATGAGAG
Source organism: Marinobacter sp. (assembly GCA_052089485.1). Classification (GTDB taxonomy): domain Bacteria; phylum Pseudomonadota; class Gammaproteobacteria; order Pseudomonadales; family Oleiphilaceae; genus Marinobacter. Next base: position 53,529 of record JBQCZX010000001.1, read on the forward strand.
TCCTTGTTAGAAATTCTTTTTTATCAGACGTAGTAAATGCTGTCTTTGATTATGACCCTTACAGAACCTTGCCCCCATGACTTTAATGACGCGTCAATGGGCACGAGAGGCCAATTGGTGGGTATCTTGGCGGAATCTATCGGGCATATGAGGGCGCGGTCAGAGCCGGATATCAGTAATCACTGGGTTGTGATCAGAGGAGCGCCAGGGCGACGCGATCGTGTCGGGTAGGTTGATTTTGTATCCTAGTGCCGGTGGCTCGTCGGCGTTGATAGCCCAGGTTCGGGCCTCGAGAACCCTGTCCTTGAGCGACGCCGAGGCAAGAGCGTAATCCAGCGATCCTTTCTCACCCTTGTACCTGTACGTGTAATGGTCGCACTGTTGCGCGGTGCAGGGATGAAATTGGTGCACCATGCTGGTGTATCCTGCGCGTTGCAGAACCTGCAGCGGCGCTTCGCGGAAATAACTGTTGAGATCGCCGGTGATCAGTGTGCCGGCAAGATCGGGAATTTCTGGTAGCTGCTCAATCCATTTCACAAGAGCATGAGCTTCGCTGGCTCGGCGCTTGGCATAGCAGCCCTGGCCGTCATTTCGGTCACGATTGCCGCCCTCGGCCCCTTTGCAGGATTTTGATTTCAGGTGTGGCACGACTACCTGAATGGCCAGGCGCTGGCCTTCTGGCCGGAAGGTCTGTGCCAATGGGGGCCGGCCTTTTTTGTTGAACAAGCCGGTATTCAGACGTTCGGGGTGCGTCTCAGCTACGATGCGATCGCTGCGGTACAGCAATCCGGTGCGTATCTGATCGCTGCCATCGGCACCAGGGGTCTCAACAACGGTCCATTTGGGACCGAGCGCGAGGGCAAGCTGAGCGATTGCGCTGGTGTCGCCATAACCGTCGTTCTCCAGCTCAGTCACGGCCAAAATATCCGGATCTGGGCGGCGTAGAGCCTCTATTAACCGTCGGTGCTGTATCTCAAGTGCCAGAGCAGTTGGTGCGCCGCGGGCTGTTGGAAAACCTTCACCCTCACCATCGCCATTAAAGTAGTTCTCTAGGTTCATGCTCATAATCCGAACATGAGGCTCAACGGGCCGCGCAGGCGCTGAAGGCCTAATGTTCACCGCCTCAAAAACCGGCTGCTTTTCTGGCTGTATTCGCCAGGCTTCAAACCGATAGTCAAGAATGCCGGCAAGTTCGCTGATCTTGTCGCCACTGCGAACCGTATTGTCGCCACTCAAACCGTCGGGAGGCCAAGGAGTTGGGTTGGGTTGGCGAACATGGCGGCCATCGTCCAGCAGTATTCTTTGTTGCCGGTTGCGGTTGGCAATTTGTGCTGCCTGTGGGCCGGGCTCCAAATATTCTGTAGGCACCACCTGATCGCCGGCCGCCAGTGTGAGCTCGCCAAAACGGGCCAGATTCCAGGAATCAATAACGGTTAACGACTGGGCCAGGCTAACGCGCATGTTTTCGAGGGATTCGAGAGCGTCTGGCCACAGTAGCGTTAGAACCTGAGCTTTTGGGAGGGGTGCGGAGCCGCAGGCTGTAATGGATCGAACGTTCGCCAGCTCGGTTAGGCCATGGAACTCTTTTACGGTACCCGTCACGCGCAGGCGTTCGCCTGGTTCACCCGCTGTCTTGCTGGTATAAACAAACAGGGCTTCGGAGGTTTCGGGGTTGCCGTCGGTTTCGCCATCTGCCTGTTGTAGGTAAAAGCCATCAAGCCCGCCGTTCATGCGAGCGTCGAAGGTGAGTACGCCCTCAACCGTTGCTTTATGGCCAGCCAGTGGAGAGGTGTCACCGTCGCCCTGAATCTTGGAAATTGGTGTCGCTGAGCTGCCACAGGCTCCCGCTGCCGTTACCTGTGAGGCTGGTAGCAGCAACAAAAAAAGAGCGACGGCACGAATCGTTCGTGTGTTTGAGTTCACGCTGGGCGCTTAAAGGCTAGCTGAGGCCGGCGACGGCTTTCAGGGCGCGCTCGCGTTTGCTACCAAACCCGAGTTGATCTGGATTGACCAGTTCAAGCTGCTGAATCAGCGGGTCAGGATGTTGATTGTCTAAAGTGATCCCCAGTTGCGACAAAACATATGGCGCCAGAGCGGCCCTGGCGTCAACGATCAAGCGGCCATTCTCCATGCCGTAATCCAGCGCGATGATCTTTTGCTGGGCTTCGGTCAGGCGGCCATCGGGGGATATCATCATTGTGACGTTGCGGTTCCAGTCATCATCTTGCTGGCCGGTATGTTTGGCTTTTTGTCGCAGAGCCGTAGGCGCTGAGTGGAAACGGCTGAGGGCAAAATCGCGGAATTCGCGATTGGAGTCACACCACGCACGCAGATGCCAGTTGTTGCCCGTACACACCAGTGTATGGGGCTCAAGAATACCCTCTACGGCCTCAGGACGGCTCAGGGACGAGTAGCTTGCCCTTAGTTGTCGGCCATGGCGGGTTGCGGCGACCACAGACCGCATAGTCTCTGGCGCAATGACCCGGTTGGGGCCGTACACAACCGTGTTATCTGGCAGACCAACCTCAAGGGTTTCAAACGTACTGCTGAGGTTTTGCTGTCGTGCAAGCAGATCTTGGTATTCGCTGACATGTCCGCGAGTTACTGCCGGCTTGTAACTGGCCGAGGGTACGTAACCCTTGAGGTGGCGATCATAAACAAGATTACCTGGGGCAAGTTCGCGCAGGTAGGTATTTATGTCTTTGGATGCCTGCTGTCTGCCGATACCAAAGCTATGGCATATGTGGTTTGTTGTCAGCCGACCTTCCCACAGTGCGATGGTTTCAATGAGTCGGTAGCGAAGAAGCAGGTCCCATCGGATGGGCCAGTCCGTTTTTTTCATAACCAGACGCTCACGAGTATATTGAATAATTAGAATTTATATTACCTCCTAAGGCTCGGTAGGTCTGTTACGGCGCATTAATGTAAAACTTTGTGAAACGACGCCGCAGCCGCTTTTGGCGCTCTCGGGCAGGCGCTTTGTGGAGCTTCGGCAAGTGCGTATTAGGCACATATTAAAACGGCTGGTGTAATACGCTGCCAGCAATATCCGGAGTGCCCGTAATGACCCGAATGGTCGCTTCCCTATCTGCTCTTCTTTTGAGTATCGTTTTGCTGGTCAGCGGAAATGCTTTCCTGATGACGTTGCTGGGCATCCGCCTGAGTATTGAGTCGGTTTCTCCCGACATTATTGGCTGGGTGTTGGTCTGCTACTCCGTAGGTTTTGTTCTGGGCACCCTTTATGTGCACCAGATCATCGGCACCGTTGGCCATATTCGCGCATTTGCAGCGTTCGCAGCCATTGCGGCGGTTGTGTCGCTGATGTACCCCATGGCCATTTCCATGGTGTTTTGGGCGTGTCTGCGGGTGCTTTCGGGCTTCAGTATTGCCGGTGTTTTGGTGGTGATTGAGAGCTGGTTCTCTAGTCGAGCCAACAATAGTAATCGCGGTGCGCTGTTTGCCGTCTACCAGATTGTTTTTTATCTCTCTGCGGCGTTTGGCCAGCTGATCATTAACGTGGGTGATCCGTCCAATTTTATGCCGTTTTCGCTGGCTGCCATTCTACTGGCGCTGGCGTTGGTTCCTCTCGCCTTAACCCGGATGGAGGCGCCGAATATTGAGCCGGTTCAGCGCATCTCATTTTTTACCCTTGGGCGCGAGTCGTTTACGGGTGTTTCGGGCGCTGTGATCAGCGGCGTGCTGATTGGCGGGTTTTACGCGTTGGGGCCTGTATACGCCACGCTGATGGGGCTTGATATTGCTAAAACATCAACGTTTATGGCCAGTGCCATTGTTGCGGCAATGCTTCTGGCTTGGCCATTGGGGCGGCTGTGCGATCGCTTTGATCGTCGTCGTGTGATGTTCTGGGTGGCGCTTTGTGCCGCTCTTGCAGCGGTAAGTGTTAGCTTTACCGGGACGAGTAATTTATGGACGCTCACGCTTCTTGTGGGGGTGTTCACCGGTCTTTCAGCAATGATCTATCCAATTTCTGTTGCGATTACCAACGACCGCATGGAAAGCACCCGTATTGTTGCAGCCAGCGCCACGCTGTTGCTCAGTTACGGAGTTGGCAGTGTTGTTGGCCCCATCGTTATGGCTGAGCTGATCAACCTGATGGGCCCCAAAGGCTTGTTTCTAGGTAACGCCGGGTTCTTGCTGATTCTGGCAGTGATCACGTCTTTACGCATCACTTACACTGAAGATGTGGCGGTGGGGGATCAGGAGCATTATGTGCCAGCCATGCCCGAGACCTCTGCTGTGCTAACCGAAATAGATCCGCGGAATACGGAGTTTCACGAATCTCCAAAGGGGTGAGCAGTCTTACGACTTTTCCCAATTCTATTTTTGCCTTGTGTCTGTTTTTATTACAATGATTAGCTTACTATTGGTAGCATTCGCATAATGTAAGCCTTTTGGTCGGAGTCGTAACCATGAAAGAGCAGTTCCCATTTGCCGTCGCCCGGGTAACACGGCGCTGGCGCAAGTTATTAGATGAACGCCTGAAAGACTTGGGTGTTACTCAGGCCCGTTGGACCACCATGGTTTATCTGCAGGAGGGCGGCGAAGGCCTGACCCAGCGTGAGCTAGCCAGCTTGATGGCCATTGAAAACCCAACGCTTGTGCGCCTGCTAGACAGCTTGGAACAACAAGAGTTGATTGAGCGGCGGGCCTGCCCTAATGATCGCCGTGCTCGGCGTCTGCATCTTACCGATGGCGGGCGAGATTTCATGGAAGTGCTATCTGCCCGGGCCAACGAGCTACGGGACGGAATGCTTGATGGCGTAAACGACGATGATATTGGTGTCGCGTTGAAAGTGTTCCATAAAATTATGGAAAATGCGGAAAAGCAGAAGTAATCCTTGAGAGATAATTCCGTTGAGGGCTTAACCGCCCGTTATGGCGCCAACTGGCGCTGGCTGGCTGTTAGTACGGTAATGCTGGGAACCATCGCTACCGTATTGAGTGCCACAGTGGTGAACGTTGCGCTCCACGAAATCATGGTGGAATTCGGTATTCGTCAAGGCCAGGTGCACTGGCTGGCCACCGGATTTATCGCGGCCATGACAACAACCATGCTGGCCTCTTCGTGGTTGCTGGATCACTTTGGTGTGCGCAAGACCCTGGCCTTTGCCATGGCCATGTTTACGTTGATCTCGCTGGCTGGCGGATTTGCCAGCTCGCCGGGCCAGTTGATTGCTGCCCGTATTGGCCAAGGAGCTATGGCCGGCCTGATGCAGCCCATGGGCATGTACTTGGTGTTCCGCATATTCCCCCGCAATCGGCGCGGTCAGGCTATGGGTATCTATGGTATGGGGGTTGTTCTGGCGCCGGCACTCGGGCCGGTGTTAGGCGGTTTCCTGGTAGATCAACTGGACTGGCGTTTCGTGATGTTTGCACCGGCACCGGTTACGGTCATTGGCGCACTTATGGCGCTACGGTTTCTGCCTACCCCTGATTCCCGACCAATCCCTTACCGTTTTGACCTACTTGGGCTGGTACTGCTGGGAGCAACCATCGGGTTTTCTCTCGATACCCTGAACCGCTTGCAGAGTCTGGACGGCCAAGAAACTCGGGTTGCCATCGAAGGGCTTGTGGCACTGGTATTTCTGGTTATGTTTATATTGCGCGAAAAGCGCATAAAACACCCCCTGGTTAATATCAGCTTGCTGCGCCGGCCCAGTTTCCTGTACGCCAATCTGGGCGCTATGGCGATGGGGTTGGCCCTGTTTGGCTCCACCTACCTGATACCGCTGTACGTTCAGACGGCCTTGGGCTACACAGCTACAAAAGCGGGCTTGCTGATGCTGCCGGCAGGTATTGTTCTTGGTATGACATTCCCGTTAGCAGGAAGGCTGGCGGATCGAGGGAGCGCCCGTAAGCTGGTTGTCTTCGGCATGGCGGTGTTTGCTTCATCAGCCATCCTGTTTGCGTTATCCGACCTAACCTTGGCCTTCGGCTGGCTTGCGCTGTGGACTGTATTCGGCCGGATAGGCATCGGGTTTATGTTACCGTCTTTGTCCATAGGTGCTCTGAACCCACTTGAACCCGCAGAGCTGGGCGCTGGCTCCAGTACCATCAACTTTACCCGTCAACTGGGTGGAGCTTTCGGGGTAAACATTGTGGCATTGACCATTGAGTTCGGCGAGCATAGCGGCGGTGCACCCACAATCAGTGCCTTTCACACGGCCTGGTGGCTGGTTGCCGTATTTGTAGTTATTGCCGTTGTACCCGTTTGGCGAATGCGCGTGTAGACTTGTGGGTTGTTGGCCTGGAACTCCTGAGGGTATTGGCTGTCACTGAACGCTAAGAAACTGATTTTTCTGGAATGAAATTTATGGGATTTATCAAGTGCTCAGCACTGGTGCTGGCCGGAGTCCTGGCATTGCAGCCGGTGTGGGCAGCGGTGCAGGCCAGTACGCCTGAAAAGGCCGGAGTGCCCGATCGCAGCCCACGGGTACCGACGCTCAAGATAAACGGCGACCTGGCCGGGCGGCTGGGTGTGTTCACCACGCGTTACGAAGACACCTTTGCGGCAGTGGGCAATCAGCTGGCGCTAGGCTATCTCGAATTGGTGAAAGCCAACCCGGGCGTAGATCCGTGGTTACCCGGTGAAGGCACCACAATTACGTTGCCGCGCCAGTATGTTATTCCAGAAGCCCGCCGGGAAGGCATCGTGATTAACCTGGCTGAGTACCGCCTTTACTATTTTACCGGCGACAGCGTAGAGGTTTATCCGGTTGGCGTTGGCACAACGGACAACCCATCTCCGCTGGCCGATGCGAAGGTGACTATGCCGCTGGAGTCGCCAGCATGGTACCCCCCCGCCAGCATCCGTGCAGAGCGTGAGGCGTCTGGTGACCCGCTGCCTCGAATGATCCCCCCCGGCCCGGGCAATCCGTTGGGCAGCCATGCCCTGATGCTGAGCGAGAAGGGCTATTTAATTCACGGCACCAACAAACAGTTTGGTGTAGGCATGCCGGTTAGCCACGGCTGTTTCCGCATGTATAACGAGGACATCTCCCGTTTTGCCTATCAGGTGGGTGCAGGCACATCTGTTCAAATTGTTAACGATCCCGTAAAGCTGGGGATCTCCGGCGGCGAAGTGTGGCTTGAAGTTCATCGCCCCCACGAAGATTACAGCCAGCAGGATCGGGATCGTTTGTGGGGAGAAGTTCTGCAGGAAGTTGCGGAATTCCGCCAGAGGCATCCAAATGTTGAAGTTCAGCGCAGAGCAATTGAGCTGGCGGTAGACCAAGCAGACGGCATTCCTGCTATGGTTGGAGAACAAATCGTACACATGGCGTCCGAGAAAGGGTCTAAAGACACACAGCCTAGAGGATCGAAAGAGCAGGAACAGAAGCTGTATTTCTGACGTTCCGTTTTGAACCCACTTGGTCGTGGGCGCGTATAGGTTTGGTACTGAGGTGTTTGCCGGTTTCGGCGTTCGCCCGGCTGTTCTGATCACTCTTCCGGATTCAGGGAGGCGATATGCAGTCTCACCATCCCGTAAAATCAAGCCGCCAGATGTGGCTTGGAACATGGGCTTTGGTTCTTCTGGTTGGCACATTGCTGGCCCTGGCCTCGCTGGGCCATCAGGTGTTGGCCCAGCAAAACCGCTCAGGAAGTGCGCTGGTTCTAACGGTTGAGGGCGCCATTGGCCCTGCCACCATGGATTATGTGGTGCGCGGTATTCAACGGGCAGAATCTGATGGTTCAGAACTGGTGGTTCTCGAGATGGACACGCCAGGTGGGCTGATGAACTCCATGCGCGAAATCATCAAAACCATCCTCAGTTCCAATGTACCAGTGATAACCTATGTAACCCCTCAGGGTGCGCGTGCGGCCAGTGCCGGCACCTATATCCTCTACGCTAGCCACATTGCGGCCATGGCGCCCGCCACCAACCTGGGCTCCGCAACGCCGGTGCAGATGGGCGGATTGCCCGGCAGCCAGACTCCACCCGCAGACCCCCAACCAGATGAAAGCAATGCCGGTGCGTCCGGTGATGAGCAGAACTCGGCCCCCGAGAAAGCCACCGACGAGAGCAGCAAGCGTCGTGGTGAAACGGCAATGGAACGTAAGGTTCTGGAAGACGCGGTCAGTTATATACGCGGTCTGGCCGAACGTCATGGCAGAAATGCCGACTGGGCTGAAGAAGCCGTGCGCGAAGCGGTAAATCTAGGTGCCCGTGAGGCATTAGATAAAAACGTTGTCGATGTCGTGGCGGCGGACTTGCCAGACTTGATGCGCCAGATTGATGGGCGCACGGTAAGCTTGGCCTCTGGCGATACAACTCTGCAAACCGCCGGCCTTGAAATGATTCGCATGCTGCCGGATTGGCGCACTCGCCTGCTCACTGTGATTACCCACCCCAATGTTGCCTATTTCCTGATGATTATCGGGTTCTACGGCATTATTTTTGAACTAGCCAGCCCTGGTGCGGTGGTACCGGGCGTTGTGGGTGCGATCTGCCTGGTCCTCGCGATGTTCGCCTTCCAGGTGCTGTCTGTGAATTACGCTGGTCTGGCGCTGATATTTCTGGGGCTGGGATTCATTGTCGGTGAATCCCTGGTTCCCAGTTTTGGCATTCTCGGTATGGGCGGCATAGTTGCGTTTATTACCGGCTCGATCATTTTGATGGACGGCAACCACCGTGCAATCTCATTGCCAGCCATTGGCGGCACGGCGGCGGTAGCGGCGGGCTTTATTCTGTGGACGGTTACCCGCTTTATCGGGCTGCGCAAAAAGCGCCCGGTAAGCGGCAGCGAACAGATAACCCAGGAAAAAGCCGTTGCCTTGGACGACTTTCTAAAAGCGGACAGTGGCTACCGCGGGCATGTGCGCATGAGTGGTGAGCGCTGGAACGCGGTAAGCCGTTATCCTATACACCGGAGCGATGTAGTGCAGGTCACCGCAATCGATGGCCTGACCGTTAGCGTTAAGGAGGCTGTATGATCGGTAATTTGATTTCCTGGCTTGCACCGGCCGTGGTGTTATTGCTGATACTTGGGGCGGCCATCAAAATTCTGCCCGAATACCAGCGTGGCGTGGTATTTTTTCTGGGGAGATTTCAGGGCGTTAAAGGCCCTGGGCTGCTTTTCATAATTCCCGGCATTCAACAAATTGTTCGAGTGGATCTCCGTGTTATCACCCTTGATGTACCCAGCCAAGATGTAATTTCCCGGGACAACGTAACGGTGCGGGTGAGTGCGGTGCTCTATTTCCGGGTGGTGGACCCGGAGCGGGCGATTATCCGTGTTGAGGATTTTAACTCCGCCACCAGCCAGTTGTCTCAGACCACGCTGCGATCGGTGCTGGGTAAGCACGACCTGGACGAAATGCTGTCAGAGCGCGACAAGCTGAACGCAGACATCCAAGAGATCATTGATACGCAAACCGAAGAGTGGGGAATCAAAGTTGCCAATGTTGAAATCAAACACGTAGACCTTGATGAATCTATGATCCGGGCTATTGCGCGCCAAGCTGAAGCGGAACGTGAGCGGCGGGCAAAAGTGATTCACGCGGAGGGCGAGTTGCAGGCATCGGAGAAGTTGGTAGAGGCGGCAAAGGTAATGTCGGCCGATTCGGGCGCTATGCAGTTGCGCTACATGCAAACCCTCTCAGACATGAGTAATACCAATTCATCGACCATCGTTTTCCCGTTGCCGATGGATTTGATGAAAACGTTTATGGAGAAAGCGCCGGCTAATAATCCGCCAGAAAAGCCAAAATCATAAACTGAAATCATAAAAAAGGCCGGGAGTCCCGGCCTTTTCTTGCAATGCTTAAGCCTTACTTCTGGCTTGCACGCTCGAGCATACGCTTAGCACGCTCGTTTGCTTCGTCAGCAGACTTCTGTGCTGCTTTAGCTTCAGCCAGTGCCTTGTCTGCAGTGTTCTGTGCAGAACGCGCAGAGCTTGCAGCGCT
>JBQCZX010000002.1:0-29043 GCA_052089485.1 Marinobacter sp.
AATGAAAGACTTCTCTGATAATCTAGGCACTCTTGATTGGCTTGAAGCCATTCGTTGGACGGCCGATGGCCTGGTTCCTGCGATTGCCCAGGATGACACTACTGGCGATATTCTAATGATGGCCTGGATGAACCAAGAATCGCTTCGCCTAACGGCCGAAGAAGGTCAGGCGGTTTACTGGTCTCGCTCGCGGGGTAAACTGTGGCGCAAAGGTGAATCTTCTGGGCATCAACAGGTCATTAAGGATATTCGCCTCGATTGCGACGAAGATGTGATATTACTGAAGGTAGAGCAAAAAGGCGGCATAGCCTGCCACACCGGCCGGCGCAGTTGTTTTTACCGTTCCTTGAAGCGCGGCCAGTGGGCCAGTGTTGAACCCGTTATTAAAGATCCGGATGCCATTTATGGCACCAAATGAGGAGTGTGTGCAGTGAGTGATGTGCTGGAAAACCTCACTCGGGTTCTCGAAGCCCGGAAATCCGCCGACCCGGAGAACTCTTATGTCGCCAGCCTTCATACCAAAGGCTTGAACAAGATTCTGGAAAAGGTCGGTGAAGAATGCACTGAAACCCTGCTGGCCGCCAAAGATGCCGAGCACTCGGGAGACACTCGAGCAGTAATCAGCGAAACAGCGGATCTCTGGTTTCACAGCATGGTTATGCTCTCCAGCCTGGGCCTTAGCTCGAAAGATATTCTGGATGAGCTGTCTGGCCGGTTTGATCTTTCAGGGCTGGAAGAAAAGGCATCCCGAAGCGATTGATCTAGCAATACCCCTTACGGGGGTTTCCGCCAACCTACTTAGGTGGCGTACAATAGAGCTGAATAGAAACATCAAAAACGAGGATCCCGTAATGGGCATCAGTATCTGGCAACTTCTTATTGTATTGGGCATTGTGATTCTGCTGTTCGGAACCAAAAAACTGCGCAACATTGGTGGCGATTTGGGTGGCGCAATCCGTGGCTTCAAAAAATCCATGAATGACGACGACAACAAAACCGAAGACCCGGATTCTCTGGAAGGTAACGCCGACGAGCAGACCCAGCAGGCGACTGAAGAGAAGCCCAAGGAAAAATCCAATAGCTGAGACCCGGCAGAATGTTTGATATCGGCTTTCTTGAGCTGCTTATCAGCGGCGTAATTGCTCTGTTAGTGCTTGGCCCCGAACGGCTGCCGGCTGCTGCCCGAGCGGCTGGGCGCTGGGTTGGCGGTGCCCGCCGCATGGTCACCCAGTTTACCTCCGAACTCGACCGCCAGCTGAAAGCGGATGAGCTCCGAAAAGAACTACGCGAAGCCGGCGACGTGGGCCTGGAAGACGTCCAGAAAACCGTGCGCGGCGCGTTGGACGAGGCCAAACAATACGAGCACATGATTATGTCGGACAAGCCAGCCGGAAAAAAAGCTGTCGACAAAAAACCGGTGGCGGATCAAAGCCCACAAAGCGACTCAAATAACGACTCCCAAGAGAACAAGACGGATCAGCCGGATGCCCCGCAAACACCGTCGGATAAGCCTTCATGAGTGCAAAAACAGACGGTAACAACACAGAACACCACAATGATTCTTCCGAACAGCCTCAAATGCCTCTCGTTGAGCATTTGCTGGAACTTCGCAACCGTTTGCTGAAAATGGTTCTGGCTGTGGTTATCTGTTTTGCGGTGATCTACCCCTTTGCCAACGAACTGTACCTCTGGCTATCAGAGCCTATTCGATCACTGTTGCCAGTCGGGCAAACCATGATCGCAACGGACATTACCTCGCCGTTTTTCGCGCCCCTGAAATTGGCGTTGTTCTTATCGGTATTTGCAGCTATCCCGGTTATTTTATACCAGCTCTGGAGCTTTGTTGCGCCGGGGCTCTATGCCCATGAGAAGCGCCTTGCCTTCCCGCTGCTGTTTACTTCTGTTCTCCTATTTTATCTGGGCGCCGCGTTTGCGTATTTCGTGGTATTCCCTCTGGTGTTCAACTTTTTTACCGCCATAGGCCCTGAGGGCATTGTAGAGCTGCCAGATATCAGCAGTTACCTCAACTTTGTGCTGAAGATGTTTTTTGCCTTTGGGGTCGCCTTTGAGATTCCCATTGCCGCCATCTTGCTGATCCTCAGCGGCGTCACAACGCCTGCCGATCTGGCGGCGAAACGGCCTTACGTGGTGGTAGGCTGCTTTATTATCGGCATGATACTGACACCGCCAGACATTATCTCCCAGACGCTTCTGGCTGTACCCATGTGGATTTTGTTCGAGCTGGGCATCCTGTTCGGCCGGTTGGCAAAGCGTGAGGTAGCAGAGCCAGACGCTGACGAGTCATCGACTGAATGAACCTGGCCTTACTCTTCGATGAAGACTTTGTGGCACCCGATCGTGTGGTGCTGCAGGGCCGGCGGCTTAAGCACATAAAATCTGTGCTGGGCATCGCCATCGGCGATCAGCTTCCGGTTGGCCGCGTAAACGGCCCGATAGGGCTGGGTGAAGTGGTCAAGCTTACCGATTCGGAAGCCGAACTGGTTGTGATGCTGGATAAGCAGCCACCGGCTCCGCTGCCTCTCACGCTCATTCTCGCCATGCCCAGACCCAAGATGTTCCGCCGTATTCTGCAAACCAGCGCGACACTGGGCATTAAAGACATCTGGTTGATCAATAGCTATAAGGTAGAGAAAAGCTTCTGGCAAACGCCGTTGCTGTCGGATGAAAATCTGCGCGAGGATCTGACTCTTGGGCTGGAGCAGGCAAAAGATACGGGCATGCCAAGCGTACGCATCCGCAAGCTGTTCAAACCTTTCGTGGAAGATGAGCTACCAGCCCTGCTGACAGGCAAGCAGGCTCTGGTTGCTCACCCAGGCGCCTCTATGGCCTGTCCCACTCATGTGAACCGTGCTACAGCGCTTTGTATCGGCCCGGAGGGCGGTTTCACGCCCTACGAGGTGGGTAAACTGGAAGAGGCTGGTTGCCAGAGCGTTCACTTAGGGGCGCGCATTCTCCGGGTGGAAACAGCCGTTCCCGTTCTTGTCACACGGTTGTTCGACGCTTGTCTGTGATTTAAGACGCCTTTGGACTAAGAAGCCTCGGACCTGGCTTCCCACATCTTAAGCAAAGGTGTAATCACCGCCACCAACACCGCCCCCGCCAGCAAGCCGATCAAGCCATTGGCCACCATAGGAACCAGCGTGGTCGCTAGGCCACCAAAGTCCATGGCGAAGTGTTCGACGGCGTTATAAACCGGCGGTATCCCGTGTACGAGAATGCCACCACCTACCAAAAACATAGCAATGGTGCCGAGAATAGATAAGGTCTTCATCATATAAGGCGCCAGCCACAGAATGCCCCGCCCTACTTTTTGCGCAACTTCACTGTCCTGCTGAGTCAGATACAGGCCGCCATCATCCAGCTTCACTATGCCTGCAACCAAGCCATAAACACCCACGGTGATCATCACCGCCACCACCGACAGTACCGCAAACTGAATCCCTATGGCCTCACCTGTCACAACCCCCAAGGTGATGGCGATGATCTCTGCAGAAAGAATAAAATCCGTTCGCACAGCGCCTTTTATCTTGCGCTTTTCCAGAACCTTCAGGTCCACATCTGGCTGTTTCACAGCCTCGCGCAACTCTTTCTTGCGCTGTTCGTCTTCCTTTGCGTGCAAAAACTTATGGGCTAACTTTTCAACCCCTTCAAAGCACAGGTATGCCCCGCCAAGCATCAACAAGGGCGTAACCAGCCAGGGTACGAAAAAGCTGATGGCAACAGCGGCCGGCACTAGAATGGCCTTGTTCAGCATCGAACCTTTGGCGACAGCCCAAACCACGGGCAACTCCCGCGCAGGTTTTACACCGGTTACCTGTTGGGCATTCAGGGCAAGGTCGTCCCCCAGAACACCCGCTGTTTTCTTGGTAGCGGCTTTTGTCATCAGGGAAACATCGTCGAGAAGTGTCGCAATGTCGTCGATAAGCGCTAGCAGACTGGTTCCTGCCATCGTGCAGATCCTTTTTGTCGGGTATTTAAATAAGAGATATTTAAATAATAAGCCCCATCGCCTCTGCTGCGATACGGTTTTTTATCGGGCCCAGGCCATCCAACCAGCGCATACCTGTGTTTCTAATCCATCTAAGTGGCAACTCATCACGGCCGAAAAGCTGCTTAAAACCTTCCATCGCGGCCATCATAGTCAGGTTTTCACCTTTGCGACGGCGCTGATAGCGGGCCAACACCAGTTCGTTAGCAGGGCTTAAACCGCCACGCCTGGCATTAGATAGCTCTTCCAACAGCACCCGAACATCGCCATATCCTAGGTTGGCACCCTGCCCCGCCAGTGGATGAATGGTATGAGCAGCATCTCCCACCAGTGCAAAACTGGGCGCAATGTAGTCTTTGGCGTGTCGCTGCCGGAGCGGAAAGGCAAAGCGCTTGGAAATCGACTCAACGGCGCCAAGCTTTCTTTCAATCGCTCGCTCCAATTCAGCGGTAAACGTTGCATCATCCAGCGCCATCAGGCGACGGGCTTCATTGGTATCCTGCGACCAGACGATAGAGCAGAAATTTTCATCGCCGCTTTCTGTTAACAGAGGCAAAAATGCCAGTGGCCCGGTTTGGGAGAATCGCTGCCAAGCAGTGTATCTATGGTTTTGCGCGGTGCACACGGTACACACAATGGCCTGCTGGTCGTAATCCCACTCGCGGGTTGGCAGCCCCACCCATTGGCGCATACGGGAGTTGGCACCATCAGCTGCAATCACAAGGCGGGCGCCTAGTTTGCGGCCATCCGCAAGCTCAATGCCGCGCTGATCACCATCCAGCCAACTGCCAGTTACCTGTACGCCGTCAATCAGTTCAACGGCGCTGACCTCAACCGCTTCAAACAAAGCTCTGACTAAGCTGCGGTTCTCGACAATTGTCCCCAGAGCGCGGGTTTGCAATTCGGCGGCCTCAAAATGGATGCGCCCTGTGCCGTCACCGTCCCACACAGTCATGGCCTGATAGGGGCAATGGCGACTAGCAGCAACACCTTTCCAAGCGCCCAGCGATTCCAGCAACTTTTGGCTGGCCATGGAAATCGCGCTAACCCTGGGCTCAAAATCTGTCACGCTTGCCACCGGCGCTGGAACTTGCAACAACGCGGCACGCTCACCACCTTCGACCAGGCCAACCTGCCAGCCCTGCTGGGACAAGCCTAAAGCCAGAGCGGTGCCGGTCATGCCCCCGCCCACCACCAGAATATCGAACACCTTGGTATCACTCATGTCTTATCGCTCGCCGCAGGCCTATTGATAACCGCACGGCGCCCACCGGTGCCCATGGCTTTGCGCGCAAACAGGCGCTTGGCACCGGGCAACAAATCCAAGCCGATCAGCCCAGCGTCTCGTGCAGCGGCTACAGGTGCCAAGGATTGCCCAAAAATACGGATCAGTGAATCTGAAAACTGCACAGTTTGCTGCCAGTCCGGGCGGTGCAATTCGTGATAGCGACGCAAAATATGAAAATCCCCCGGCGACCGGCCTTGCTCTGCGGCCAACCGGAACTGCTCTGCCAACGTCATCAAGCCCCGCAAGGCCAAGTTGAAACCCTGCCCGGCTACCGGGTGCAACGCGTGCGCAGCGTTGCCAACGAGTGCTACACCGGGCCTTATAGGCTCATCGACCGTGGTTAGGGTTAGCGGGTAATGGTTGCACTCACCCATGCGAGTAAACCGACCCAAGCGCCAACCGAACCGTTCTTGGAGCCGCCGACATCTATCACTTTCAGACATGGCCAGTAGGTCTTCAAGTTCGCTGTTACTCAGCGTCCACACCAATGCAGATTGATGACCCGCGCGGGAGGGCGAACCGTGGGGTAACAGTGCCATGGGGCCGGCGTCGGTAAAACGCTCATAGGCTGAAAACTCATGGCTGTCGCTGGTGGTTACGTTAGCAATCAGAGCATTCTGATCATAGCCATGGTGACTGGCTTGAAAGCCTAGCTTTTCCCTTAACCCGGAACGACCACCGTCTGCAACAATCAAACATTGCGCCGCAACGGTGCTGACCTCATCGCCGCTTTTCACGGTAACACTCACACCCTGCTCGGTAGGGGTCATATCCACAACTTCAGCCGGTGCCAGCCACTGGGTGTTCGTTTCAAGCAACTCCCGCATTAGGCACAAGCCCATCCAGCGGTTGTCCACCACATAGCCCAGGGCCGGCTGCTCGTATTCTTTGGCATTCAGGCGGGTAGCCCCAAAACGGCCCCGGTCAGACACGTGAATATGCTGAATGGGCGTTGCATGCTCAGATAACCGTGACCACAGTCCCAACTCTTCAAAAATCAGCCGCGAGCCCCACGCCAACGCTGTGGAGCGGGCGTCGTAGCTCGGCTGATAAGAATCAGGCAGGGCATCCGCAGACAGCGGAAAAGTCTCAACCACGGTCACATTCAGGCTTGGCGCGACCTTGGCAAGAGTCAGTGCCAACGTTGCGCCCGCCAGCCCGCCGCCGGCAATGATCACATCGGTATCGGAGTGTTTCACAGGCTCATTCCGCCATCAGGGCTTCAATCTCTGCAATAGTCTTCGGCACGCCGTTGGTCAATACACGGCATCCCTCTTTGGTCACCACCACGTCGTCCTCGATACGAATGCCGATACCCCGCCACTTCTCATCCACGTCGGTATTGCTTGGTGAAATATACAAGCCAGGCTCAACCGTAAGCGCCATGCCCGGCTCAAGCAGCCGCCACGCGTCGCCAATCTTGTAGTCGCCTACATCGTGCACATCCAATCCTAGCCAATGGCCGGTGCGGTGCATAAAGAAGGGTTTGAAGGCTTCGCTGGCTATGGCGTCTTCCACCGTGCCAGACAACAGCCCCAGATCGATCAATCCGCCGGTCAGCACTTTCAAAGCTGCTTGGTGTGGATGATCCCAGTGATTGCCCGGGCGAACCGCGTCAATGGCCGCGTACTGAGAGGCCAACACCACTTCATAGATTGCCCGCTGCTCGGGGCTGAAGGTGCCGCTAACTGGGAAGGTGCGGGTAATGTCCGAGGCATAGCATTCCACTTCACAGCCCGCATCAATCAGCACCAGGTCGCCTTCTTTCAAGGGAGCTGTGTTCTCAATGTAATGCAGGATGCAGCCATTGGATCCACTGCCAACAATGGACGGATACGCCGTGGAAGGCGCCCCGTGGTTCATGAAGGTATAAATCAGCTCGGCCTCAAGGTTGTATTCATTCCCCCCTTTCCGGGCTCGCTTCATCGCACGGCAATGGGCTTGCGCGCTGATTTCACCCGCTCGGGCCATGGCCTTGATCTCGTTGGCGCTTTTATAAAGCCTAAGATCGTGCAAAAAGTGCTCAAGCGACACAAATTCGCCCGGCGGATGCGCGCCGCTTCTCACCTTGCTGCGAATCACTTTAACCCAGTCCATTACCCGGGTATCAAAGCCCTGATCTTTGCCCAACGGGTAATACACCCGGCTGCGACCTTCGATCATGCCCGGCAAAATATCGTCGATGTCAGATATCGGGAACGCGTCGTCCAGGCCGTAGCGTTCAATGGCGCCCTCTGGCCCCACCAGAAAACCATCCCAGAGCTCTTTCTCGGGATTTCTCTCTTTGCAGAACAGCACCGACTCACCATGCTCACGGCCGGGAATCAAAGCCAATACGGCTTCGGGCTCACCGAAGCCGGTCAGATACTGAAAATCGCTATCCTGACGAAACGGGTGCAGCACATCCCGGTTGCGAACACACTCAGGCGCAGCCGGGATAATGGCGATACTGTCTGGCGCCATGCGCTCCATCAGCTTGCGACGGCGCTCGGCGAATTCCTTGACGGGTATAAGGGACGACATAGGTTCTCCCGCAGTGTGTGAGATGCTCAGTGCAATGTTGGCGTTTGCGATGCTGGTTTTTCCGGAGGATTGAATTCGGTGAAAACAGCCAAAGCACCGAGCCGGATGTATTCGACTATTTCCAGCAACTGCTGTTCGCCTTCGTCACCCGGCTCCTGATCTTCAGACACCTGGCTGATGGCCACCATATCTTCCATCAGCTCGCGAATCTCATCCGGCGCCTCGCCGAGGGATTCTCCGGCAGACAAGGCCATACCCTCGAGGAAACCGCGCACCCAAGCCACCAAGGCTTCTAGTCGCTGGTCAATGGCATAATCATCGTCGGGCAGCAGCGGATAAAAACTCATATCTTCAGATTTCAAAAACGCCAGCGTCTGTTCATACGCTTCGTTCATAAATACCGCTAAGTTCTCACCTTCTTCAGCCGTACTTTCAGGCAGCCCCATGTGCTCACAGACTGTGAACAACCACTCGGGCTCTTCTAAACGGGCGCCAGCCGATAGGCGACCACAAAGAGCTCCGTGAAGCTCGGAAGGATGGCTGAATGCTTTATGGGTTGTAAAAACATTCGCCCAACGCTCGAATTCAACGGCGTATGCCGCGCCGCCAGTGTCGGTTTCTGACATGAGCCTAGACAATCCTGTGTTGTAAAGTTAAGGGCTTATCTTAGCATTCAGGCGCCTTCAAAACACTGTGATGTGAACTTATGACACCCCTGTAAATTGACCGTTCTGGCGCGCGCACTTATAGTTAGTCGCAATTACCTTAAACTTATGCTGGGCACGTCATGGAACAGTCCGAAGTACAAGCATTAGCGGACAAGCTAGACAAGCTGATCGAACACTGCCAAAAACTGGAGCGGGACAACGCTACGTTGAGGCAATTGCAGGATGGCTGGAACCGGGAACGGGCCCAACTCATGCAAAAAAATGATCTTGCCAAAAACAAGATCGAAGCAATGATCGGCCGCCTTCGGGCACTGGAGCACCATTGATGTCTAAGCAACCCACCACCGTTGAGGTAAAAATTCTCGATAAGGATTACCTGGTTGCCTGCCCTGCAGAAGAACAGGAAGCCCTTCTCCGAGCGGCCAGGCACCTGGACGCCAAGATGCGTGAAATACGCACCAGCGGCAAAGTATTCGGAACCGAGCGTATCGCCGTTATGGCCGCTCTGAACATGACCCATGAGTTGCTTGAGCGGGACACCATGTCCGATGCCACCAGTTCTCTACTCAAAGCCATGGACAGTAAGCTGGAAGGTGCCCTCGGAGAGCCTTCCAACCACTGATTCCAAAAGAGTTTCCCGATAGGGTTGCAATCTGCCCCGGGTCTGGCCCTATAATGAATCAACTTCCTGGGCTGTTCGCTGGTCGGATTCGTCCTCGAGCCGATGCGCTTTACCCAGGTGGCTACTCTAGGGCATTGTGAGCACGTCCCCGACAGGGGAAAGCCTAATATGTCACAGCGGCCACCGACCTTGAACTTTGGGTTCAAGGGCCACATCTGATAACGGCAGTTCGGGAAGCTTTATTTTGAGCCAGTTTATCGACTCACCCCCCTCTGAATCCGATTTACCTTTATTTTCTCGCCATGAGCTACGTAAGTATCTGCGCCAGCGCAGGCGTATGTTATCGCCCCAAGACCAGGAACAGGCCTCCGTTTCTCTTGCCTTGAACCTTGTAAAACATCCGGATTTGCGCAGAGCGCGGCATATAGCCATCTACCTACCCAACGATGGCGAGATTGATCCACACCCCTATATGGCCATGGCTCGTCGCAAGGGTGTTCATTTCTATCTGCCGGTGCTGCACCCGATTCATCCGGGTAAGCTGGTATTCAGCCCCTATTACGATGGCGTTGAGCTAACCGCTAATCGCTTCGGTATTCCAGAGCCTGCTTTCAGCAAGGGATTAAAACGACCCGCTTGGGCGTTAGACGCTGTGCTGTTTCCTCTGGTGGGGTTTGACGAAAATGGTGGAAGGCTGGGAATGGGGGGCGGCTTCTACGACCGAACGTTCGCGTTCAGCCGTCTACGCCCAAGGCTGGCGCCAAAGCTGATTGGTCTGGCTCACGATTTTCAGAAAGTGGAGGCGCTGCCTACTGAATCTTGGGATGTGCCACTGCATAGCGTAGTGACAGATAAGAAGATTTACCGAGTAAAATGAAGCAGGAGAGCGTTACCGGGCCAGCGGTGCCCGAGCCATCTGAGCAGTGCCAGCAGCAACAGGGCTTTGCGTCACGGCCGCTGGCCTGGCTTCCGACGCCTGAAGCGACGTAAACCCTGTAACCACAAGGCCGACAGCAAAAATCAGCACAATTGCCCGGATAATGTCAGGCTTGCCACCCATGACGCGTATTCCTGTTTCAAAAAAGTTAAATCTGCTGAAAATCAGTCGGCTATTCTTGCTTTCAAGAATTTAACGAAAGACTAACATGCACCGCAGATTTTACAATTTTTAACAGATTAAAATTCAGTAAGAAAATTAGCAGGAAAACTCAAAAAGGCTATGCCCAGAGATCAGCCCGAAAACACGCTCCCGGGCTGATTTCGTTCACCGGCTAAGATGCCTTGCCGTTACCTGCCCCGAGGAACAGCTGGTAGGCCTCATTGTCCGTCATGTTTTCATAGCGAAAGCCCACTTTTTCAAGCATGGCTTCAAAGTCTTCTACTTCATCATCTTCTACCTGAGCACCCAGCAACACCCGGCTGTATGCCGCACCGTGGTTGCGGTAGTGGAACATGGAGATATTCCAGCGCGTGCCAAGTGACATCAGGAATTTCAGCAAGGCGCCCGGGCGTTCCGGAAACTCGAACTGGAACACTTTCTCATTGGTGATCGTAGGCGCGTGGCCGCCAACCATGTGGCGAATATGCTGCTTCGCCATGTCGCTGTCGGTGAGATCCATAACGGAATAGCCGTTCTCACGAAGATCCTGCACCAACTCATCTCGACCAAGGCCGCCCGCCTGCACCTGAATACCCACAAAAATAGTGGCCTGACTGGCGTCGGCGTAACGGTAATTAAACTCGGTGATGCTGCGCTTATGCAGAGCATTAATAAAAGCCTTAAACGCCCCCGGCTTCTCAGGGATGGTCACCGCGAGGATAGCTTCGCGCCGCTCGCCAATTTCCGTGCGTTCAGACACATAGCGCAACCGGTCAAAGTTCATGTTGGCACCACTTAAGGTGGCAACGAGGTTTTCATTCTCGATGTTTTCTCGCTCAACATACTTCTTGATGCCGGCTACACCCAGGGCACCCGCGGGCTCCGCAATTGAGCGCGTATCTTCGAAGATATCCTTGATGGCTGCGCAAATCTCGTCGGTGGAGACGGTGATCACTTCATCCACGTGATCCTTACAGATCTCCCAGGGGTGCTCGCCGATCTGCTTTACTGCAACGCCATCCGCAAATAGCCCAACTTGATCCAGAGTGACACGCTTGCCCGCTTTTAGGGCAGCCTGCAGGCAGTTAGAGTCTTCCGGCTCAACGCCGATCACTTTGATTTCAGGGCGCAGATATTTGATGTAAGCCGCCATACCCGCAATCAGGCCGCCGCCACCCACACAGATAAACACCGCGTGGATTGGTTTGCTGAATTGCGACAACACCTCCATGGCAACGGTGCCCTGCCCGGCGATCACATCTGGGTCGTCGTAAGGCGGAATATAGGTGTAGCCATGCTTCTCAATCAATTCGTGCGCATGGGTTGCCGCCTCATCAAAAGCATCACCTTTTAGCACAACCCTGGCGCCGTGACCTCGCACCGAGCGCACTTTGATTTCCGGAGTGGTCTGCGGCATCACAATGACCGCTTTAATTCCTAAATTTTTGGCTGCCAACGCCACACCCTGCGCATGATTGCCCGCAGAGGCACAAATAACGCCCTTGGCTTTTTGCTCTTCCGACAGCTGAGCAATCCGGTTGTACGCGCCGCGAATCTTGAAAGAAAACACCGGCTGAAGGTCTTCGCGCTTGAGCAGAATGTTGTTGCCAAAGCGTTTGGACAAACTACGGGCTTCAGTGAGGGGTGTTTCGATGGCCACGTCATAGACGCGCGCATCGAGAATCTTCTTGATGTAGCGTTGCGGCATGTTGATTCCGGTTGCTGATGAATGGTCGGGGAAATCCTACAGTGTAGAAAGTTTGCACGGCAGCCGTCTATAAGCAGACCTCCCTTAAGCGCTATAATAAGTGTGAACTCATACGATTTGCACCCGGAGCGCCCAATGACCCAGGACGAACTCAAACAAGCCGTTGCCAAAGCCGCAGTGGATTACATAGCGCCACGCTTGGAGCGCGACAGCATCATTGGCGTTGGCACTGGAAGCACAGCTAACTTCTTCATCGACATGCTCGCGGATCTAAAAACCGAGTTCGATGGCGCAGTAGCCAGCTCTGAAGCGACTGCCCAGCGCCTGAAAAGCCACGGCATTCCAGTCTACGACCTGAACAGTGCCGGCGAGCTGGAGTTTTACGTGGACGGCGCCGATGAAACCAACGAAAGTCTTGAATTGATCAAAGGCGGCGGTGGCGCGCTGACTCGCGAGAAGATCGTGGCAGAAGTTGCCAGGACCTTTATCTGTATTGCAGACGAATCCAAGAAAGTCGGCATACTGGGCGATTTTCCCCTGCCGGTAGAGGTACTTCCCATGGCGCGCAGCCATGTGGGTCGTGAAATCGTCAAACTAGGCGGAGACCCGGTATATCGGGACGGTTTCACAACCGACAACGGCAACATTATTCTGGACATATACAATATGGATATTTCCCGCCCGATCCATGTTGAAGAAAGGCTGAACAACGTTGTAGGCGTGGTGACCAACGGGCTATTCGCCCGTCGCCCGGCTGACTTGCTGTTGCTCGGCACCAGCACCGGGGTTGAGAGCATTCACCGAAAAGGCTCCTGAGCCTGAAGGGTTTCTCGACCACTTCCGGGCAGTCTCAACAAAAATGCTGGCCTCCCACGCCAGTTTTTTTGTATCTGCTCGACACAAAACCAAGCGCTTGCTTGGTATTAAAGTTTGCGAGACACTGATCTTAATATCTATAAAGGAGGTGTTTTGATCGTGTCCAATTACTTCAACGAGACCCATGAACAGGTGCGCATGACCGCGCGCAAATTCATCACCACTCACGTTCGTCCCCATATTGATGAGTGGGAAGAGGCCGGCGAGTTTCCCCGCGAGATTTTCAAAAAAGCCGGCGATGCCGGCATTCTTGCCGCTGGCTTCCCGGAAGCGCTGGGCGGCATGGGCGAAGGCGATGTGTTCCTGAAAGTGGCTGTATCGGAAGAACTGATGCGGTCAACTTCAGGCGGTTTCGTTGCAAGCCTGGGCTCTCTCGATATTGGTCTGCCCCCAGTTGCGAAGTGGGCGCAAAAGGAAGTTCGCGAACAAATCGTGCCGTCTGTGTTGAGTGGCGACAAAATCTCTGCTCTGGCCATCACCGAACCCGGTGGCGGCTCCGATGTAGCCAGCCTGAAAACCCGTGCGGTGAAGGACGGCGATCACTACATTGTCAATGGCAGCAAAACCTTCATTACCAGTGGCACCCGCGCAGATCACTACACGGTTGCGGTGCGCACCGGTGGTGAAGGCCACGGTGGTATCAGCCTGCTGCTGGTTGATCGCGACACGCCCGGCTTCTCTAACGGCACCAAGCTGAAAAAAATGGGCTGGTGGGCCAGCGACACGGCAGAGCTTTTCTTCGAAGACTGCCGAGTACCTGCGGATCGTCTGATCGGCGCAGAGAACGCGGGCTTTATTGCCATCATGAGCAACTTCCTGTCAGAGCGGCTGATGCTGGCCATCATGGCTTATATGACCGCTCAGATGGCCTATGAAGCCGCCCTGGAATACACCCAACAGCGCCAAGCCTTCGGCCGTAACATCGCCGGCTTTCAGGTAACTCGTCACAAGCTGGTAGACATGGCGACCCAGATCGATATCGCCCGTGAATATACTTACCGTTGCGCAGCTCTTATGCAAGAAGGTAAGAGCCCGATCAAACAGGTAGCCATGGCGAAGAACTTCTCCGTGGAGGTGTGCGAAAACGTCACCCGTGAGGCCGTGCAGCTTTTCGGCGGCATGGGTTATATGCGCGAATCAGTGGTTGATCGCCTGTACCGGGATGCGAAGATTCTCTCCATTGGCGGCGGAACCACAGAAATCATGAAAGAGCTGATTGCCAAGCAGATCAAACTTTAATAATCCGCCCGCAATTCAGCTTTGCGCCCGACAATACCAACGTTTAGTTTCGAACTGCGAGAGAGTTACGTATAATTGCTCGCACAAATTTTAACCGCAGTTAAACGCACTCTCGAGACCTACTCAGGAAGGATCGCACATGCAATTCGACAACATCCCGGCCGGCAAAAACCCGCCTGAAGATATTTACGTTGCCATCGAAATTCCCGCCTACAGCTCCCCCGTCAAGTATGAACTGGACAAAGACATGGGCGCGCTACTGGTGGACCGGTTTATGGCCACGCCCATGTTCTACCCGGCAAACTACGGGTTTATCCCCCATACTCTGGCTGACGATGGCGACCCGATCGACGTGCTGGTCGTTACCCCTCATCCGGTCGAACATGGCTCGATTATCCGCTGCCGTCCAGTGGGTGTGCTAAACATGGAAGATGAAGCCGGTGGTGATGTAAAGCTGCTTGCTGTGCCGCATAGCAAGCTAACCAGCATCTACGATGATGTCAAAGAGCTAGAAGATCTGCCGGTTTTGTTGCGCGATCAGATCAAACACTTCTTTGAAAACTACAAGACTCTTGAGCCGGGCAAATGGGTCAAGGTGCAAGGCTGGGGCAGCGCTACCGATGCCAAGCAAGCCATCGTTGATTCGATCAAGGCCTATACCAACTAATTTGCCTGATCGAACACAAAAAAACCGGGCCATTGTGCAGCCCGGTTTTTTTGTGCCTGAATGGTTGCCTTCAGCCTCGGGACAATAGATCCCGCATATCGCTGATTGCCGCGCTGGCGCGGGAAAGGTAGGCCGCCATCGTTAGCGAGTGGTTCGCAAGAACACCGAACCCGCTGCCATTCAGGATAACCGGGCTCCACATGCCGCCCTGAGCACCTTCCAGCTCAATAATGACCTGCTTCACGCTGGCCATGGCATTTTTGTCCCGAAGCACTTTGCGGAAATCCACTTCAACCGCGCGGAAGATATGCAGCAATGCCCAGGAAGTGCCACGTGCTTCATAAAACACGTCGTCAACTTTTGTCCAGTCGGTTTTGATATCCGTGCCGCCCGTCTCTTCGTTCAGTGGATTGTCTGGATCAACATTGGCCACAGCTTCTGATACCGATGCCTTGCCAACGCTCTCACCCAACGTGCGCGAAATGCTTCCCAAACGGGTTTCCAGATCGCCCAACCAATTGCTCAGATTGTCCGCTCGGGCAAAAAACTGGGCATTGGCCTTCTCCGGGCTGGAAAGGCGATTGAGGTAACGCTTAAGCGCTTTGATACCACGACGATACTCTTTCTCTGTGGAAGGAATTGCCCAGCTCCCACTGTCAAAGTGAAATTGCGGCTCGGCAATGATCAAATCCGGATCTTCTGAAGACTGGCTCTGAGAACGGCTGATATCCTTGCGCATGGCGCGGGAAAGGTCGCGCAACTGCACGAGCACGCCGTATTCCCAGCTGGGCATGTTGTCCATCCACAGGCCAGGCGGGAAAACATCGTTGGAAATATAGCCACCAGGCTTGTCCAGAAGGGTTTCACCTATGCGGATCATGGTGACGGCTGTCGCAAAGCCAGTTATCGGCTCTCGCTGCATCTCGTTGGCAACCGCGCGGGTGTGTTCGCGCACTGAGAAGGAGTCCGGCTCACTGCTCCAGTATATTCCCAGCACTACTGTTACCAACAAATAGACCAGCAGAACAATAACTATAAACTTGCCAATTACACCGCTCTTGCCGGAGTAATCATGAGTGTCTTCTTTTTTGTCCCTGAAATACTGTCTGATTTTGCCTGCCATATTACCTAAAGCCCCTTGTCTGTATATTGACTGTGCAAACGGTCTGTACGGATCCTAACCTATGGCGCCGTCTATATACACACCGCAGAAATCACAAACAATTACACAGTGGAACCTACGCCGACAACCCGAAACACTATAAACTCCCGAAACAGACTAAGGTTGGGGGAAATCGTCCACGCCGTGAAGGGCGGCCCATAATGATAAAAGACAGGTCGGAGCACAATGAGCGACGCAAGCCAGAAGGAAAAACTCAGGCAGCATTTTGCACGCCGCGTAACCACCCAGGCACGGATCGTTCTGGATACTTGGCTGAAAATTCACAGCAACAGTGATTCTTTTACCGCTCACCGTGAAGAACTTCTGTCCGGCTCCGATAAGCTGGTGCGTTATGCCCAAAGGTTCGAGATGCAAGGTCATGCGGAGGCAGGCAGAAAAATCCTCCGGCTTGTCCGCGATTGGCCGGCCAACATCCCCCTGAATGACTCTACCCAACGCCAACTTCAGGACGCCATTGATGCACTTGCGCGTAGCACTCTGCGCCGAACTGACCAAAGCAATACCGAAGCGCCGCATCAGTTCCGGCGCACCCCCGTTTATATCGCACTTGAAAATGAAGAGATGGCGAACCGACTAATCCGCCAGCTTGAATTTTTCGGGTTTCGCGCGTCAGCCTTCAATTCTTCCGAAGAGCTTACTCACGCCTGCGCTTTACATAAGCCGGAAACCATCCTGATGGATGTGAACTTTGGCGGCGGCCAGCACGCCGGTATCGCCACCATTGAGCGCTTGCAGGAACGGCACGACACGCCCGTTCCGATTATTTTCATGAGCGACGAAGACGGATCTATCCAGACCCGCCTGCGCGCCTCGCGGTGCGGCGGCGAGGAGTTTTTCTACCCGGCGGTTGACCCAGGGCAGCTCATCGAAAAAATAGAAACCTATACCCACGGAAACACCGTTGAGCCCTATCGTGTGCTGGTGCTGGACGACTCCAGGGCCCAAGCAAAATTTATGGAAACGGTTCTGAAGAAAGCGGGTATGACCGCTCACATCATTACCGACCCCATGGAAATCATCCACGCACTGGACATGTTCTCTCCGGAGATCATTATTCTCGACATGTACATGCCAGGCTGCACTGGCATGGAGATCGCTCGGGTGATTCGCCAACAGGATCGA
The DNA here is from genome assembly GCA_052089485.1 of Marinobacter sp. Taxonomy (GTDB): domain Bacteria; phylum Pseudomonadota; class Gammaproteobacteria; order Pseudomonadales; family Oleiphilaceae; genus Marinobacter. The sequence goes on from JBQCZX010000002.1 coordinate 17,005, forward strand.
TTCCACAGTGTGCCGATCATTTATCTTTCGGCGGAAGAAGATGTGTCCAAGCAACTGCATGCCATGAGCTTGGGTGGCGATGACTTCTTAACCAAGCCCATTGACCCTAGGCACCTGATTGCGACGCTCCACAATCGGGGCCGACGTGCGCGCTCCCTATTAGCCCTGATGATCCGCGACAGCCTCACAGGGCTGTACAACCATACCCACACGCTGCATCTACTAGATCAAGAAATCGTTAGGGCCCGGCAAAAAAATCAGCCGCTGTGCTTTGCGATGGTTGATATAGACTATTTCAAGAAGGTGAACGATACCTTCGGCCACCCTATCGGCGACCGTGTTCTTCGCAGCCTCTCGATGTTCCTCAAGCAGCGCTTGCGCAAGACCGACCATATAGGCCGTTATGGCGGCGAAGAGTTTGCAATTATTCTTCCAGACACTCGCCCCGGCGATGCCTGCAATGTTCTCAACGAAATCCGCGAGCGCTTCGCAGAACTCCAGCAACCCGCAGGCGATAGGGAGTTCAACGTCACCTTCAGTTGTGGTGTGGCTGCTTGGGATAACAACGCCTCCCAGACTCTGTGTGAGAATGCCGACCGAGCGCTTTATGTATCCAAAGGGCATGGCCGCAACTGCGTCACACTTGCTGACAACTAACTGACAAAGATAACCAACCGGGCAGCCCCCTGCTGCCCGTATGAAACCATCGTCGTATAGAAGTCACCCCCGCCGTTCACGACAATGATTGCGATCAGCTGAAAGATCCCGTTCTACCTTGGTGGCCCTTCAGGTACGACCAGTGGACAATCGATAACATTGTCAAAAAGTGTTGATCTAAGGTAAAAAAGCACACACGATGGGTAGAACATGCCGTTATTTTCGGCGATCCTGTTATTAAAGTTATAAGAGCAGAGGCAATCATGTCTACAATTCTCGTGCTTCACGGCCCCAACCTGAACATGCTCGGAACCCGCGAGCCAGAGGTTTATGGTCACGAGACACTGGCAGATATTGATGAACGATTACGGGCGAGAGCAGCAGAACATGGCCATCACCTACTCCACCTGCAGTCGAACGCTGAATATGAACTGATTGATCGGATTCACGAAGCCCGAGCCGAAGGCGTAGATTTTATTATCATTAATCCTGCAGCCTTCACTCACACCAGTGTTGCCCTGCGGGACGCCGTACTGACTTCTGAAATCCCATTTATAGAAGTGCATCTTTCAAACGTGCATGCGCGGGAAGCGTTCCGCCATCACTCGTATTTTTCCGATATCGCCGAGGGCGTGATTTGCGGATTAGGCAGTCAGGGGTACGAACTCGCACTCCAGGCGGCCATGCAACGAATTCACCGATAGACCTGACAAAACGGGACTGGATTGACTATGGATATTCGCAAAGTTAAAAAACTGATCGAACTGCTCGAAGAGTCGGACGTCGAAGAACTTGAGATTCACGAAGGGGACGATTCTGTGCGCATCTCCCGCCGTCGTGAACAAGCGGCCGGCGCCCAGTACATCAGCCATTATGCTCCACCGCCTGTGCCGCAATCTGCTCAGGCACCCGAAACCCCGGGGCCAGTTCAGGAAGACAGCTCTCAGCAGGCTATCCGGAACGGGCACGCCCTTCTTTCTCCCATGGTCGGAACCTTCTACCGGGCGCCTTCTCCCACGTCAAAGGTATTTGTTGAGGTGGGCCAATCGGTTAAAGCCGGCGAGGTTGTCTGCATCGTTGAGGCCATGAAAATGATGAACCAGATTGAAGCCGACAAGAGTGGTACGGTCGCAGAAATTCTGGTTGAGAATGGTCAGCCCGTAGAGTTTGACCAACCGCTGTTAATCATTTCCTGAACCCGGTGATAGCTACTCATGGCCATGTTAGAAAAAGTTCTGATCGCAAACCGGGGTGAAATAGCCCTTCGGATCCTGCGCGCATGCAAAGAACTCGGCATCAAGACTGTTGCGGTTCATTCACAGGTTGATCGCGACCTGATGCACGTGCGTCTGGCTGATGAATCCGTCTGTATCGGCCCCAATAGCCCGTTGGAAAGCTACCTCAACATTCCAACTATCATCAGCGCGGCGGAAGTAACCGATTCCGTGGGCATCCACCCCGGCTACGGGTTCCTCGCCGAGAATGCCGATTTTGCTGAACAGGTTGAAAAAAGTGGTTTCCGTTTCATCGGCCCGCGGGCCGAAACTATTCGCTTGATGGGCAACAAGGTTTCTGCCATTAATGCCATGATTCGCGCTGGCGTGCCTACGGTGCCTGGCTCAGACGGCCCGCTAACAGATGATGACGAACGCACCCTGCAGATAGCCCGCAGAATTGGCTACCCGGTTATGATCAAAGCTGCGTCCGGGGGCGGTGGTCGCGGTATGCAGGTGGTGCATTCCGAAGCGGCACTGCTCAAGGCGGTGCAAATTACCCAGTCCGAAGCCAAAAATGCCTTTGGCGATGCCACGGTGTACCTGGAGAAATTCCTGGAAACGCCGCGCCACGTGGAAATTCAGATACTGGCCGACATGCATGGCAACTGCATCCACCTGGGTGACCGCGACTGCTCCATGCAGCGCCGCAATCAGAAGGTAATCGAAGAAGCCCCGGCGCCGAACATCGACCCGGAGGCACGGGAACGCACCCTGAAAGCCTGCGTGGACGCCTGTAAGGAAATTGGCTATGTCGGTGCCGGTACTTTCGAGTTTCTGTACCAGGACGGCGAGTTCTTTTTCATCGAAATGAACACCCGCGTGCAGGTGGAGCACCCGGTATCCGAGATGGTCACCGGCGTGGATATTGTTCGCGAGCAGCTTCGCATTGCGAGTGGCCTGCCACTGCAATATACCCAGGACGAAATCCACATCTCTGGCCATGCCATGGAGTGCCGTATTAACGCGGAAGACCCTGCCACTTTTGTGCCCAGCCCGGGTAAAGTGACGCACTTCCACCCACCGGGCGGTAACGGTGTTCGTGTCGATTCGCACCTTTACAGTGGCTACACGGTGCCTCCGTTTTATGACTCACTCATTGCAAAACTGATCACCTGGGGCGACGATCGCCAGGTTGCTCGCCGGCGCATGAAGATCGCTCTGGACGAGATGCTGGTAGAAGGAATTAAAACCAACCAGCCTCTGCACCGAAAACTGGTGCGCGATGGTGGCTTTAAAACGGTAGACTTCACCATTCATTACCTCGAGAAACTGATGCGGGACTGAGATCCTGCCTCACATTGCAGGAAAATCTATGCCCTGGATACAACTTCAGATTCCAGCTGATCCCGATACTGCGGATCAGCTTGAGGATCTACTTATGGAGATTGGCGCTGATGCCGTCTCCATGGAAGACGCCGCAGACCAGCCGCTCTACGAGCCAGACCCGGGCACCACCCCCCTGTGGAGCCAGACGACGGTAACAGGACTGTTTCAGTCAGACCGGGATATCGACCAACTGTGCAGCGATGTGCGCAATGCCTGGCACCAACAAACCCAGCAGGATCTCGCAGACATAGACGTCACCCTGGTTGAAGACAAAGACTGGGAGCGAGCCTGGATGGACGATTTTCATCCGCTGCAGTTCGGTGAACGCTTGTGGATAGTGCCCAGTTGGGCCGACGCGCCAGACCCAGGCGCGGCTAACTTGATGCTCGACCCAGGTCTTGCCTTCGGAACCGGTACCCACCCCACCACCGCTCTGTGCCTGGAGTGGCTGGACGGAAAGGATGTTACCAGCAAGCAAGTGACCGATTACGGCTGTGGCTCCGGCATTCTCGGCTTGGCGGCGCTGTTACTGGGCGCGGATCATGTTGTTGGCGTAGACACCGACCCGCAAGCACTCGAAGCCAGCCGCGAAAACGCCCGCCGTAACGACGTGGATGAGACAAAGCTTGATGTCTATCTACCCAAGGACGAACCTGACACCAAAGCCGATGTGATGCTGGCGAACATCCTCGCACAGCCGCTTATTGGCCTGGCACCGCACTTGGCAGCACTGACAAAAAAAGGAGGCGACCTGGTGCTCTCCGGTATCCTGTCTAACCAAGCCCGCGAAGTGATGGAGGCCTATGAACCCTGGTTTATCATGGACGAGCCCGCACAGCGTGAAGAATGGATACGTCTCACAGGACGTCGTAACGACAGATGACGAAGGCTGTCTTAACAACTAAACTGTGAGATTCGTAGACCAGTCGCTTTCAGGAACGAAGCATGACCCAGAGTAACCTGCAGACCCAGTGTCCCAAATGTCGAACCCGCTTTCGGGTTACCGGTGAGCAACTTGGCATTGCCAAGGGCAAGGTACGCTGTGGCCACTGCATGGATGTCTTCAATGCAGTCGAGCACCAAGTAATAGCCGGTACTGGTGACGCGCTGAAAACACCGCCTAACACAGACAGCAAAGCACCAGCCCAGAGCACTCGTCCGGAGAACGTCTCTACTGATTTCACTAGCGACACCAAGGAAGATGAGTTCATCTTTGTGGACAACCCTGAAGAAGACGCCGAAGAGGATCGCTACGCCGGCACAACGCTAACGTTCTCCGATGACGAGTTAAGCGACAGTTTTCGCAGCTTCGACGACAGGGATTCTTCCGCACGGCATCAGACAGACGACGATCACGCCGAAGATATCGATGAGAGTTGGGCGGAAGCGATTCTCTGGGAGGATAGCGCGCCGGCGAAAGCCGAATCCGAGCCAGAGGCCGAACCAGAACCACAGCACGAGCCTTTCTCTGCGCCTGAATCTGAACCTGAGCCGAATAACGAAAACCAGCAACGGGAAGAGCCCTTCTCAGCGAACGCGCAGTTTGGCGACCTCAGGCACGACCCAGTATCCGTGGACGGCAACAACAAAAGTTGGCTGCGCACCCTCGTCTGGTCGGTCATTGTGCTTGGGCTGATCGGCGTGCTGATCGCACAAGTAACCTGGTTCCAGTTTGACCGGTTGTCTGCAGTTCCGGAGCTTCGGCCATTTTATGAAAAAGGCTGCGAAGTGGTCGGCTGCGAACTAAAACCCTTGATTAATGTTGATGCAGTCCAAAGCCGCAAACTGGTTGTGCGCACCGATCCGGAAAACCGTAACCAACTGGTTGTTGATGCGATCATCATTAACCGCGCGGATTTTCAACAACCTTTCCCGGCCATCGCTCTAACCTTCTCCAATCTGAACGGAGACATTGTCGCCCAGAGCGTATTTACACCGTCGGAATACCTTGCCGGCGATGCTGGTGAGCTCGACATCATGCCTGTGGAAACACCCGTTCGCGTTGCCATAAGCATTCGAGACCCGGGCCGAGACGCCGTTAATTACAACATAATCTTCCGGCCCTACGCGCCCTAAAACTGCCTGCCGGGTGATCACCGGCGGGTACACCAACTCCCATCTCGTAGAACAAAAGTCAACAAAAAAGAGCAAAAAATAATCAGTTTTTCGCCTCCCTGCCCCTTCAATCACAGTGCCCTCAGCGGTATCATTAGCGCCCTTCGGAACCGGCATCGGTTATTTATTAAACAGCCGTTCGGCTCCGACTTTTGCTTAATCTGCTGTGATACGGATTCAAACCATGTTGCCAACGGCAAAAATCGGGCCGCATACCCTGCCCAATCCGCTGATTGTTGCACCCATGGCAGGTGTAACAGACCGCCCTTTTCGGCTGCTCTGCCGCAAATTGGGTGCGGGTCTGGCAGTCTCAGAAATGGTGATCGCAGACAGCAAGCTCTGGCATACCCGCAAATCCAAAACCCGCATGGATCACACCGGGGAGCCAGAACCAAGATCCGTACAGATCGCCGGTGGTGACCCAGACATGCTGGCCAATGCCGCGCGGCTCAATGCCAAGTCTGGCGCCCAGATTGTCGACATCAACATGGGTTGCCCGGCAAAGAAGGTGTGCAATAAAGCGGCCGGTTCAGCGCTAATGAAAGATGAAAGTTTAGTTCGGGACATACTGGAAGCCGTTGTTGGTGCCGTTGATATCCCCGTTACGCTGAAAATGCGCACTGGTTGGGATCAAGACAACCGTAATGCACTCACCATTGCGCGTATGGCCGAAGATATCGGCATTCAGGCATTGGCGATTCATGGCCGTACCCGCGCTGACAAGTACAACGGCGATGCAGAGTACGACACCATCGCACACGTCAAAGCCAGCGTTGGCATTCCGGTTTTCGCCAATGGCGACATCACATCGCCGGAGAAAGCCCGCATGGTTCTGGAACATACAGGCGCAGATGGTCTGCTCATTGGCCGCGCCGCACAGGGCAGCCCATGGATTTTCCGAGAAATATTGCATTTTCTTGAAACCGGTCAGCACCTACCGGCACCCCCACTGAACGAAGTGGAACAGATTTTAAGCGAACACCTGAGCGCCCTGCATAGCTTCTATGGAGAACTCATGGGCGTTCGTATCGCCAGAAAACACGTGGGCTGGTACCTGCAGTCCCACGACCCTGGCAAACGATTCCGCAGTCGCTTCAATGCGCTCAACAACGCGCTGGAGCAAAAAGACAGTATTCGACAGTATTTTTCAGGCTTACGAAATGGAGAGGTATTCGCAGCATGACCGCTGAGACTTTGGCACATAACACCCTGAACGCGCCGGCCAACGATGACATTCACCAACTGCAAACGGTGAGCAGCAGCGGCAACACCGTTACCCTGCGTGATCACGTTGAGGTGGCCCTGAAAAACTACATTGCTCAGCTTGATGGCGCCCCCGTTACTGAAGTGTACCAACTGGTGCTCTCTGAAGTGGAGGCTCCATTGCTGGAGCAGGTAATGAAGTACACTCGCAACAACCAGACCAAGGCATCCACCATGCTCGGCCTGAACCGCGGCACCCTGCGCAAGAAGCTGAAGCAGTACGGCCTGCTATAATCCAGATACCCTGATTTTAAGAGGGCCTCCCGGATACCCTTCGCGAGGCCCTTGTTCGTTCACCCCAAGTGAAGAATGTGACCCCCCATGGCAAACCAGGTTAATACCCCCGTCCGCCGCGCACTGATCAGCGTCAGTGATAAGTCCGGCATCGTTGAATTCGGACGCGCCCTCACCAACCGCGGTATCGAGCTGCTCTCCACCGGAGGCACCTTTCGCCTTCTGAAAGAAAACAGTGTTCCTGTTACCGAAGTCTCTGACTACACCGGGTTCCCGGAAATGATGGACGGCCGGGTGAAAACCCTGCACCCAAAAATCCACGGCGGCATTCTAGGTCGTCGTGGCACAGACGATGCCATTATGGGCGAGCACGGCATTGACCCGATTGATATGGTGGTAGTGAACCTTTACCCATTTGAATCGGCCATTGCCAACCCGGACTGCGACCTTGCCACGGCGATCGAAAATATCGATATCGGTGGCCCCACTATGGTTCGTGCTGCGGCCAAGAACCACAACGACGTAGCTATCGTGGTAAATGCCTCGGATTACAGCCGGGTTCTGGCAGAGTTGGATGACAACGATAACCAGTTGGCCCACGGCACTCGCTTCGATCTGGCGGTAAAAGCTTTCGAACATACCGCAGGTTACGACGGCGCCATTGCCAACTACCTGGGTGGCCGCACAGCCGACAACGAAAACGCCGATTTCCCGCGCACCTTCAACAGTCAGTACGTGAAAATGCAGGACATGCGTTACGGTGAGAACCCGCACCAGCGCGCGGCTTTTTATGCGGAACGCAATCCTAAAGAAGCCTGCGTTGCCACCGCTAAGCAGCTCCAGGGCAAAGAGTTGTCCTACAACAACGTGGCGGATACAGACGCCGCCCTGGAATGCGTTAAGCCGTTTGCAGACCCGGCCTGCGTTATCGTCAAGCACGCAAATCCCTGTGGCGTCGCGATCGGTGCCGATATCCTCCAGGCCTATGACCTGGCCTTCGCAACCGACCCCACCTCTTCGTTTGGCGGTATTATTGCCTTCAACCGGGAGCTGGACGCCGCAACGGCCAAGGCGATTATTGATCGCCAGTTTGTGGAAGTTATTATTGCCCCCACCATTTCCCCTGAGGCAGTCGAGCTGGTCAGCGCCAAAAAGAATGTACGCCTGCTGGCCTGTGGCGACCTGGGTGGCGAACGCGCCCAGACCATGGACTACAAGCGCGTAACCGGCGGCTTGCTGGTTCAGGATCGCGACTTGGGCATGGTTGCCATGGCCGATGTGAAAGTCGTGACCAACCGCGAGCCCACGGAGCAGGAACTGAACGATCTGCTGTTCTCTTGGGAAGTGGCAAAGTATGTGAAATCCAACGCCATCGTGTACGCCCGATCAGGTCGCACCATCGGTGTCGGTGCAGGCCAGATGAGCCGCGTTTACAGTGCCCGGATCGCTGGCATCAAGGCCGCCGATGAAGACCTGGAAGTAGAAGGGTCGGTTATGGCCTCTGACGCTTTCTTCCCGTTCCGGGATGGTATCGATGCCGCAGCCGCAGCCGGCATTACCGCCGTTATCCAACCAGGCGGCTCCATGCGCGACCAGGAAGTGATTGATGCCGCCAACGAACACGGCATTGCCATGGTATTCACTGGTATGCGCCATTTCCGGCACTGATACACCACTTTATGACAGCTCTTTTAAAACACACGGGGCAACGAGATATGAATATTCTGGTAATCGGCAACGGTGGGCGTGAGCACGCACTGGCGTGGAAAGCGGCCCAGTCTCCGGATGCAGATACGGTTTTTGTAGCACCGGGCAACGCTGGCACCGCCCATGAGCCGGGCGTAGAAAACGTCGACATTGACGTGCTTGATCTTGAAGGCCTGGCCACATTTGCCGCCGACAACAACGTTGGCTTGACCGTTGTGGGGCCAGAAGCGCCTTTGGTAGCAGGCATTGTGGATCTCTTTGAAGAGCGTGGCCTGCGCGTGTTCGGCCCCAGCGCCAGCGCGGCACAACTGGAAGGCTCTAAAGCGTTTACCAAGGATTTCTTAGCCCGCCAGAATATTCCTTCTGCCAGCTATGGCAACTTCACAGACGTAGACGAAGCCCTGGCTTATGTCCGCGAACAAGGCGCGCCCATTGTGGTTAAAGCAGACGGCCTTGCCGCTGGCAAAGGCGTTATCGTTGCCATGACTCTTGAGGAAGCCGAAAACGCTATCCGTGACATGCTGGCGGGCAACGCCTTTGGCGATGCAGGCAGCCGTGTGGTTGTTGAAGAATTCCTCGACGGCGAGGAAGCCAGCTTTATTGTGATGGTGGACGGCGAGAATGTTCTGCCAATGGCCACCTCCCAGGATCACAAGCGTGTGGGTGACGGTGATACCGGCCCTAACACTGGCGGCATGGGAGCCTACTCTCCTGCCCCTGTGGTAACCGCCGAGGTGCACCAGCGCATCATGGATGAGGTGATATACCCAACTGTGCGCGGCATGGCAGAAGAAGGCCATCCATATAAAGGCTTCCTGTACGCCGGTTTGATGATCGATCCCTCCGGTGCATCCAAGGTTATCGAATTTAACTGCCGTTTTGGCGATCCCGAAACCCAGCCCATCTTGCTGCGCATGAAGTCAGACATCGTTGAGCTCTGCCAGGCGGCCATTGATGGCAAGCTGGATCAGTGCAGCTCTGACTGGGATGAACGCGCTGCCGTTGGCATTGTGCTGGCTGCAGGTGGCTACCCAGAAAGCTACAATAAAGGCGATATTATTTCTGGCCTACCGGAAACGGACACAGAAGGAGAGAAGGCGTTCCACGCGGGCACCACGCTTAACAACGGCCAAGTAGTGACCAGTGGCGGCCGGGTGCTTTGTGCTACGGCACTTGGCAACACGGTGACCGAAGCTCAGCAACGGGCTTACCTGCTCGCCAAAAAAATTCAGTGGGATGGCGCGTTCTATCGAAACGACATTGCTTACCGGGCCATTGCCCGGGAATAGAGGTTCTGTCGTTATAAGCTTCAACGACCGGTGAAAACAAGGTAGCCTAATACGAAACTTAATCCGTTTCCCCTTAAAGAATCTCTCATGCCTGAAGCTATCTGGATTTCCTTTGCATTCGGCCTAGGCCTTTTGATCAAAGCCGTTGGGTTACCGCCGCTGATTGGCTACCTGGCGGCTGGATTCGTACTCAGTGGCCTTGCTTCCATCCCGAGCATCGGCATTTCTGCAGAACCCACATCGGTACTGGCTCATATCGCTCACTTGGGCGTGCTGCTGATGCTGTTTACTGTGGGCCTAAAACTCAAGCTCAAGTCCGTTATCAGCCCCGAAGTGATCGGCGGTAGCCTGCTGCATTTTGCCATCACCTGCCTTGTGTTCGCGCCTGGGCTTTACCTGCTGCTGGATATCACCTGGTACGTCGCCTTTATGTTGGCGGTTGCCCTCTCCTTCTCATCCACAGTGCTTGCCGCAAAGGTATTGGAAAACAAACGCGAACTAAGAGCATTCCACGGCCGGGTCTCCATCGGCATCCTGATCATGCAGGACTTGATTGCGTTACTGGTAATGAGCTTGGCTGCGGGCCAGACGCCCTCTGAGTGGGCGTTGATTGTATTTGGCCTGCCCCTGTTGCGGCCGTTGTTGTTCAAGCTGCTGGATGCCAGTGGGCACGATGAGCTACTGGTACTTTTAGGCCTGCTGTTGGCGCTGGTACTTGGCGGTATGGGCTTTGAAACGGTGGGGCTGAGCTCAGAGCTGGGCGCACTGATATTTGGTGCCATTCTGGCAAACCATCCCCGAAGCCAAGAGCTAGCCAAATCCCTATGGAGCGTAAAAGAGATCTTTCTGGTTGGCTTCTTTTTGCAAATCGGCATAGGGGGCCTGCCAGATACCAACGCTATTGTCTTTGCTGTGGTGGCAGCCCTGGTTCTACCGCTAAAGGGTATTCTGTTTTTCTTCCTGATGCTGCTGTTCCGCCTGCGGGCCCGCAGCGGCTTTTTGACCGCACTTTCGCTCACTAACTACAGTGAGTTTGGGTTGATTGTTGCAAGCATTGCTCTACCTGAATGGTTGGTTCCTCTGGCAATCACTGTTGCCCTGTCATTTCTGATTTCTGCGCCACTGAACCGGTTTGCTCACCCACTCTATGAGCGGCTGAGCCATCACCTGGTTCCTTTTGAAAGCAGCCAAAGGCATCCAGATGAACAGCCTATCTCTCTTGGCGACACCCGAGTTTTAGTGATGGGCATGGGGCGCACCGGCACCTCGGCCTACGATTGGCTGCAAGCAACAGAGCCACGATTGATGGCGCTGGATTCAGACCCCCCAAAAGTCGCGAGACACCAAGAGCAAGGGCGCAACGTTATCTATGCCGATGCCGAGGACAACACTTTCTGGGAGAGCCTGCACATGCCATCGTTGGAGGCCGTCATTCTTGCCATGAGCGATATTGAAGCCAAACTGATTGCGGCTCGCATGCTGAGAAATCTCGGCTTTACCGGGTATATCGTCGCGCACACCATGTACCCAGACGAGGCCAAGTTTATCCAGGAGGCGGGCGCGGATGACGCCTACCTAACCATGAGCGAGACAGGCGTGGCGCTTGCCAGTCACCTATTGGATCGGCAAGCACCGGCAAATCCGAGCTGGCCTCATAAAGACCAAAGTAGTCTGAGGCTTTAGGTTACTTTGCGGGCAAAGCACATGTCCGAAAACCGGTGTAAACATCGTTTCGTTGGGGCAGGTATGCTTGCCGATAGGTGCCACGAATCAAGCTAGACGACGTGGCGCAACTGCCCCCGCGGCTAACCTTGTGATCGCCAAACTGCAACGTAGACATAAACGGATACATGTCTTTGCGAAAGCCGTCATAAGGGAAAAACTGGCTACTGGTCCACTCCCACACTGAGCCAATCATTTGCCGGCAGCCAAAAGGGCTGTCTCCCGCCGGGTAATCAGTCACAGGGTTCTGCGCCATGCCGGTTGCGCTCATATCAGCGTGAATACCGTCTGGCTGCGCGTTACCCCACGGATACCTCTGAAAAGGCTCACCCGACCGGTTACCAAGGGCCGCCACTTCCCACTCCTGCTCGGTAGGTAGGCGCCGACCCGCCCAGTGGCAATAGGCTTCTGCTTCCCAATAACTAATGTGGGTAACAGGCGCATCGGGG
>JBQCZX010000002.1:29053-62935 GCA_052089485.1 Marinobacter sp.
TTCAATGGCTGCCATTGATCGAAAAGCTTTTCCTGCCACAGGTCTTTTTGCCGGCGCCAGTACAAAGGGTGCTGGGGTGTCAGCAGCAGGGGTTTCGCCTCTCCATGCACCAGTGCCATGTCGATGTCTGTTCTCAGCCATTTCTGGCCGCCAAACGACCATAGCTCGGGCTTTTGATAACCGCCGTCTTCTATAAATCTCGTAAACTCACGGTTGCTGACCAGACACCGGGAAATCGCAAATGCGGGCAGGCTCACAGCGTGCCGAGGTTTTTCGGCATCGAAGGCAAAATCCTCTGCCGCATACAAATCTGAATCGCCCGGCATGCCGATCAACCAGTCACCGGCGGGAACCATGGCATCATCTTCTAGCAGGCAGCCCTGTAACTCCCCAGGCGCTGGGCGCTCAAAACTGGCCCCCAGCGGTGGCGCGAAACCGACGGTCTGCCGACACCACACCAGTGATTCTATGTGCATGTTTTGGTGATAGATGGCGTAGCGGCACAGGTACAGTTCGCGGTCTGTCAGTGGCTTGCACTCTATACGATCCGCCATTTTGTCGTAAACATGATCGAAATAGGCCAGCGTCTTTTCAAGCCCGGGAAACAGGTCTCGACGCCAGCGATCCTGGTGATCAATGTGGAACGAATCCCACAGGTCATCCATGGAAGGGTCAAAGCTTGCATCACCATCCAGCAGGTTGAACACAAACACTTCATAGAAAAAAGCAGCGTGCCCCATTTCCCAAAGCGGTGGATTCACTCCAGGGTGGTAAGGTACATCAAGCTGTTGTTCGTCCAGCGATGTGATGAGCTGCCGTGTTCGTTTTCGCGTCAGGGCAAGCTCCGCCAGCAATCCCGCCTTTTGCATTTGCTCTGCTTCCATCATGCCTCCTTAACGCTTGATTCACTCTCATACTATCAGGTCCAGACCAACATGATGACCGGCACGGCAACGACTGTGACCACCGCAGTGAGGGGCAAACCCAGGCGCCAATAATCACCAAACTCGTAGCCCCCAGGCTCCATAACCAGTGCATTGGACTGATGCCCTATGGGCGTCATAAAGGCACAAGACGCACCCACAGCAACCGCCATCAGCACCGCGTCGGAGGGTATTTGCAGTTCACTGGCCAGACTCAGAGCAATAGGCGCAACCACAATAGCTGCCGCTGCATTATTTACTACGTTGGATAACAGTGTCGTGCTCACCAGTATCATCACCAATACCGAGACAACTGACAGATTCTCGCCCAGCACCAGCATTTGTGCAGCAATCAGCTCAGCACCACCAGTGGTTTCCATCGCTTGGCCGACGGGAATCATCGCTGCCAGCAATACAACGACCGACCAGTCAATTGACTTGTAGGCTTCCGCCGCAGACATGAGCTTCACCACTACCATGGCAACCGCTCCAGCTACCAAAGCGACAGGAGCTGAAAGCAGGCCGGTAACAATGGCGGCAATGCTGGCTAGAAAGATGCCAGAGGCCATGGCGGTGTTGCGGGGCGAACCCAGCCTCAGGCCTCGCTCCGCCAGCGGCAGGCAGCCGAGCTCTGCCAGCGTGCCACCCAGAGAATCCTCAAAGCCCTGCACCAGCAATATATCGCCAGCATTGAAGCGTATATCCCCCAAGCGTCGCTTGAGACGGTAACCCAGCCGAGCGACGGCAACAATATTGAGCTGGTAGCGCTCCCGTAACTGCAGCCGGTTGGCAGTTTGCCCAACCAACGAGGACTCCGGCGCTATGACGGCCTCCACCAAGTGAAGCTCGCCTTTGGCTATTCGGACGGAGGCTGCCTTGTCGTCTTCCTCATTTTCTTCATCCCGGGCGTCATCCGCGGTGCTGTCGTTGTTCTTCTCACTGGCGTTTTCTGCTTCTTGATCGACGATAGCTTGGTGGGCAAGCTCAAGCCCAGTGTTATCAAGGAATGCCTGCAGGCTGGTGGTGTCGGCCTCCACCAACAACACATCTCCTTCATGCACGACTTTGTAGGTGGAAGGCACAGCTTGGCGCTGCTCACCTCGAATCAACGCAAGAACAACAACATCTGGCTCGTCCCCAGATCCGGTAAGCAGGCTGTGTAACGTTGCGCCCGCATGTGCGGAGTCCGCCGGGATGCGCAGTTCAGTCACATACTCACCAACGCTAAACAGTTTGCTGTTAGCCGGACTTTCCTCTCGCCGGGGCGTAAAACGCCACCCAATGAGAGTAATGAACGCTATCCCTGCAAGCGTAATCGCCACACCGACAGGCGCAAAATCAAACAACCCAAAGGTGCGGCCCTCACGATAGGAGGCAATAATAATATTAGGCGGCGTGCCGATCAGCGTCATGGTGCCGCCAAGCAGCGAGCCAAACGCCAGAGGCATCAGCAACAGCGAAGGCGACCGCCCCGCTTCCCGGGACATCCAGATGGCAACCGGCATGAGCAACGCCAACGCACCCACGTTATTGATAAATCCCGAGCATAGGGCCACCACGCTGGTCAGCGTCAGCACCTGAAGCGTCGGGCGATGGCTGATTTTACCCAGCAGGCGCGCGATGTTGTCTACCACTCCGCCGTTGACCAACCCCTGGCTGATAACCAAAACAGCCGCCACGGTAATCACCGCAGGATGACCAAAGCCGGCAAACAGCTCTTCTGTTGGCACCAAACCCGTAATGGCTACCGCCAGCAACGCAAGCATCGCCACCACATCAAAGCGCAGACGGTTCCATACGAACATGGCAAGGGTAATTCCGAGCACCGAAAATATAATGCCTTGCTCGATACTCAAAAGCGGTCTCCTGTTCCAGGACGAGTAACAGAATATAGCAAAGCCCAAAACAAAAACCCCGCAAACTGTTTCCAGTTGCGGGGTTTTCTTACTCTCGGAACAGGTCCGGGAGCGGGAGCACAATCAACCGTTTGCTTAGAACTGGTTCATCGTGTTGTCTCCACCACCGGCTTTCAGCGCAGCATCACCTGCGAAGAACTCTTTGTGATCGTCACCGATGTTAGAACCAGCCATGTCCTGGTGCTTAACGGTGGCGATGCCCTGGCGGATCTCTTCACGCTGTACGCCTTTAACGTAAGCGAGCATGCCTTGGTCGCCGAAGTAGCCTTTGGCCAGATTGTCCGTAGACAGTGCCGCAGTGTGATAAGTCGGCAGAGTGATCAAGTGGTGGAATACACCCGCTTCACGGGCCGCATCGCGCTGGAAGTTAGCTGTCCATTCGTCAGCCAACTGGCCCAGTTCGGTGTTGTCGTACTCTTCGCTCATCAGCTTAGGACGGTCGTATGCAGATACGTCCTTACCTTCTTCAGTCCACGCGTCGAACACTTGTTGACGGAAGTTCAGAGTCCAGTTGAACGATGGGCTGTTGTTGTAAACCAGCTTGGCATCTGGAACTTCTGCCTTGATGCGGTTAACCATGGCAGCGATCTGGCCAACGTGCGGCTTCTCGGTCTCGATCCACAGCATATCAGCGCCGTTCTGCAGGCTGGTGATACAGTCCAGAACAACACGGTCTTCCCCTGAACCTTCTTTGAACTGGAACAGGCCAGATGCCAGACGCTTAGGCTTAACCAGCTTACCGCCTTGCTTGATCACAACGTCGCCGTTGTTGATGTCTTCAGCGTTTGCGATCACGTCGCCATCGATGAAGCTGTTGTACTGGTCGCCCAGGTCACCTGGCTCATCGGTTACAGCGATTTGCTTGGTCAGGCCAGCGCCCAGGGAGTCGGTACGAGCAACGATAACACCGTCGTCCACGCCCAGCTCCAGAAACGCCAAACGAACAGCGTTGATCTTGGACAGGAAGTCAGCGTGAGGAACCGTAACTTTACCGTCCTGGTGGCCACACTGCTTCTCGTCAGAAACCTGGTTCTCGATCTGGATAGCACACGCACCCGCTTCGATCATCTGCTTAGCCAGCAGATAGGTAGCTTCGTCGTTACCGAAACCAGCATCGATGTCTGCAATGATCGGTACAACGTGCGTTTCGTGATTGTCGATCTGCTTGATCAGCTCTTCTGCCTTGGCAGTGTCGCCCGCGTTTTCAGCGGCCTCCAGATCACGGAACAGGTGGTTCAGTTCCCAGGAGTCTGCTTGACGCAAGAAGGTGTACAGCTCTTCGATCAAGCTAGAAACAGCCGTCTTCTCGTGCATGGACTGGTCAGGCAGCGGGCCGAACTCGGAACGCAGTGCAGCAACCATCCAGCCAGACAGGTACAGGTAACGACGCTTGGTGCTGTTGAAGTGTTTCTTGATAGAAATCATCTTCTGCTGACCAATAAAGCCGTGCCAGCAACCCAGAGACTGGGTGTACTGAGACTTATCGTTGTCGTAGTTAGCCATGTCTTCGCGCATGATTTTGGCGGTGTACTTGGCGATATCCAGACCGGTTCTGAACTTGTTCTGAGCGCGCATGCGAGCAGCGTGCTTAGGGTTAATGGCGTTCCAGGTCGGGTTTTGCTTCAGTACGGAAGCAATAGCATCGACGTCGTTTGAATAAGGCATTGTTTCGATCCTTAGGTTGATGATTTAGCTACATTGCGAACACTGTAATGGCTCAGGATTTATAATTGAAATTTATATGATCTATTTTCGGCATTTTTGTGATGAATACTACCCAATGGGCAGACTTCCCAGCAGCGGGCTTCAAGACTGGCAAAGCACAACCAGCCGGTCGCCAGGTTGCAGGTCCAGGTACTGTCTGCGGGGCGGGTTCAACATAAGGCATCTGCCGCGAGCATCTTCTGTGGCGCGAAGCACGCCAAGAGCCACCTCACCCTCCGCTGCCAGTACCTTTTCCAGCACGTGAAAATCTGCGCTCGCCGGCAGCGGATAGCCTTCAGGGTTCTGGAACCGAATCTCAGCTCCGCCAACGGTAAACAACTCGTCCAGCACCACTCTAAGCTCACGGCGCAAGGCTACCTGGGCCAGAATATGGCTTAGAATCATGGGGCTGATGAGCATTTCGCTTTGGTGGCCATAGAGCAGTTGGCGGTTGTCTGGATCGCTCAGCTCCATAATCAGCTGCGGCCGCCCGGGGGATTCTGCCAGTATGTCTTCAAGCTGCAGATAGCCAACCATCGTCCGCGCGTCTGCTTCTTCACCCGAGGCTAGCCGGTCACTACTGAGCAGTATAATGGTGTCGTAGTTTGCAGGGTTGATCCGGCGCAATTCATCTTCAACCATGTAATCGGCTTCGATATGGCTGTAGTTTTCGAGGGGTTTTCCAACGGCATACCGGCTGAGCGCATGCTCTCGCTCAGATAACGGCACAACGGAGACAATATCTATCGTAGGCTGCCCAGGACCATAGCTCGCGAACTCGGCCGTCAGGCTGGGCACTCTTCGGTTCCAGCCAAGCAATAAAATTCGGCGCCCTTCCAGCCCTTCCCCGCGTGCAGCTCGCTTGGCTTCACCACGGTTTATCTGAGGCAAAGCCGGCGCTTTAGAATCCGCATCCGTTTCGGAGTAATCCCGAGCCATCATCACAACCCTGTCTTCCACGTTTATACGGGTCGCCGATGACGCCGCCAGCCGAATATCCCAACCCTGCTCACGGTGCCGAAGTAAGCCAAGAATAACGGCGCTCGGACGTTCAGCGGCTAGCTCCCCCAGGGTAAGGCCCGCGACCACTTCGCCGCCCCGAATGTAAATCTCGTTCCCTTCACCGGCAGTGAGTAGCTCGTTGTAGACTTCAGATAACCCTGGGTGCAACACGTTCTGAACCATCAGACGGCTAATGGTGGCGTTACCGGCAACCACTTCAACCGCACCGGGATACGCCCGCTCAACCACGGGTAACTTGCGGACATCCTGAATCTCCGCCACCACATAGGGTAAAGGTGCCTGGTATTGCCTTGCTTGTGCCGCAATCGAGAGCAGTGCTTTAACGGTCTCCACATCCGAGGTAATCAGGCTACCAACCTCGAAGGCCGCGCTAGGCACGATCACCGCAGCGGCATCCAGGCAGGCAACCCTTTGTAACGCCTCCGGCTGAATGGCCAATCCGGAACGCAGGATGATCTGGCGAGCTCGCCTGCCAATGCCTGGTTCACTACGCAGCTCGTGAACCTGCACGACAGAAGCTTCTTCAGATAACACCACCAGGTTCAGTTTCTGAACGTCATGCCTTGCCAGAAAACGGCGCATACGGCCCGAAGAGCTTAACAGCTCGGAAAGCAGTGGCAGGGTCTGACTGCTCCACCCGAGTACCACCACGTGGTTTTTCAGGGTAACGGGGGTGAGCCCACGTTCAAGATCCGCCATTTTGGCAATCAGCCAGCGGGTCAGGATGGCCACCAGGGTGCCCATAAACACCACGTACCCACTGATGGTAAGTAGTGTTGAGACAAAGCGCTGCCATGTACCTACATCGTCACCCAAATAGCCGGGATCGGTCAGGCGCAAAAAGGCCCACCAAACGGCAGACCCCGGGTCGTCAAATTCACCGCCCTGGGGCACAACCAGCAGGCCACCGACCAGGGAAATAACCCCGATAAAAACACCCACTACCAGTAACTGGAAGCCGACGCCTTTCACCAGCTGTCGCTCAACAATAAACTTCACACGGTCGACGACTCGAAAAGGCAGCATGGCGGTTTTTTTCATTCGTTTAGCCCGGTGAGGTTTGGGTGCGTTGAGTTCTGCTGCGTCATGGATAACAAGGGCAATGCCAAGGCTTCCTGCAGCGTGGATGTAAACTGCAAAACCCCTTCTACCGGCCCAAGCCCCGCGCGCGCAAGCGTTCGCTGAGGCTGGGACTGCAAATCGGCAACCACAATACGGGTGCCGTTATTTTGGCAGGTAGCAATCAGTTTGTTGAGCGCGGATAGGCCGCCAGCATCCAGCACGGTAACACCATCCATATACAGTATAATGCCGTTGACGTTTCGGGAGAGCTCCGCAAGCTCTCCAAAAATACGATCTGCCGCTGCAAAAAATAGCGGGCCATTAATTTTGAACACCCGCCAGCCAGCCGGTAATTTTTCTTCACTAATCCGCTTGCCACCAGTAATGTCTGTCACCTTGGTCATCTCGGCCATTTCACGCATGAATAACACAGCTGCCAGTAGAACGCCGGTGGTGATGGCAATCACCATATCCAGCGCCACCGTTAGGGAAAAGCAGGTCAGAAAAACCAGCACATCGCTGCGCGGCGCTGTCTTCAACAAGTGTACAGCCTTAGGAGCCTCACTCATGTTCCAGGCCACCATAATCAGTAAAGCCGCCATAGCGGGCATCGGCAAGTAGGCCAGCACACCGGCCAGGGACACCAACGCCATTAGTACCACGGCGGCATGAATCATAGCCGAGACCGGCGATTCAGCGCCGGCGCGATAGTTGGCAGCAGAACGGGCAATGGCGGCCGTTGCGGTAATGCCGCCAAAAAATGGCGCGATAATGTTGCCCAGCCCCTGCCCCATCAGTTCGCTGTTGGCGCTGTGGCGTTTACCGGTCATGCCATCAAGCACCACGGCACAAAGCAAGGATTCGATGGCGCCAAGCATGGCGATGGCAAACGCTGCCGGCAGCAGTTCTCGCACCATGCTCCAAGACACCCCAATCGGCTCACCACTGGCATTTGCCTGCTGCCAGGGCCAGGCGAATTCAGGCAGAACAGGCGGAATACCTGCACCCATGCCGCCACCCGGCAGCAGATAGCTGAAGCGTGACCCTATGGTATCCACCGCAGCGCCATTCGCGTTTAACCATATCGCCAACAAGCTTCCAATCACCAGCGCCGGCAAATGCGGCGGAACCGGGGTTTTCAGGCGCGGCCAAAGCAGCATCACCGCAAGCGTAACCACGGCAACCAGTGCGCTCATGGTATCCAGTGCGGGGAAACTCTGCGCTAACACTGCCAGTTTGTCCCAGTAATGCTCTGGCATGGTTTCCACAGACAGGCCAAAGAAATCTTTTACCTGCAAGGTGGCGATAACCACCGCAATACCCCCGGTAAACCCAAGGGTGACAGACTCTGGAATGTATTCGATAAAGCGGCCCAGGCGCATAACCGCCATGATGATCAGCAGCACGCCAGACATTAGAGAAGCCAGCAATAAACCACCAAGACCATAGGTTTGAGCGATAGGATAGAGAATAACCACAAAGGCCGCCGTGGGCCCAGAGACACTGAAACGGCTGCCGCCGGTCAGAGCAATGATAAAACCTGCAATAAACGCCGTATAAAGACCATACTGGGGTGCTACGCCACTCGCGATAGCCAGCGCCATGGCCAGAGGAATCGCGATAATACCCACGGTAACGCCCGCCATGAGGTCGCGCAGAAAGCGGCGGCCGGTATATGGTTGATCAATACAGGCTTCCCGGAACGCATGGGCAAGCCGGAGTGAAAAAAGGTGAGCGCGATGGGGCATACTGGCCTCGTGTCTTTGAATACATGCAGGTAGCGAGGCCCTACATCATATATAATTTTGCCATGAAAAAATTATTCATCGCCGTGCCACTTATCCTGATTGCCAGCCTGAGCGGGTGTGCCGCCATGACTCACAACAGCGACAGCAACACCGTGACCAGACCACAAACCCTGTATGAGTCGCAGGTGATCAACGCAGACAACGGCGCCGAACTGGATACCGAAGCGCTCGCGCAAAGGCTTGCCTCAACCGATGTCGTCATAATTGGCGAATACCACGGTCACCAAGCGGCCCACCTGCTGCAATCGCAGATTCAAACGGCTCTTTACCGCCAGCAGCCGCAGCAAGTGCTGTCCATGGAGCAGTTCAATCTGGACAACCAAGCTGCCGTGGATGCCTACCTGAACGGTGAAACCGGCGAGACTGAAATGATCGAAGACGGTAGCGCTTGGGACAATTACCGTGGCTCCTACCGGCCATTGATAGAATTCGCACGCCAGCATGGCCTCCCAGTAATTGCGGCTAACGCACCGGCAGCGATTGTACGTTGCGTTGGCCGAGAAGGGGCAGCGTATCTGGAAAAGTTGCCCAGAACCGAGCGGGAACAGCTACCGAACAATCCGTTCATAGACACCCCGGCCTACCGCGAAAAATTCACCGCAGCTATTACCGGCAGCCACAGCGCCGCGGATGACGCGTTGGGTGAGCGCATCAACAACACTTACAAAGCCCAGTTGCTGCGCGACAACACCATGGCCAGTCGCATACTGGCTGCCCGTGCGGCTCACCCTGGCCATCAGGTTGTCCACACCACCGGCACATTCCACAGCGAAGAACACCTGGGAACCGTTGCATTACTCAAGCAGCGAGCTCCGAATATATCGGTTGCGGTTATCTCGCCAGTCGTCTGGCCCGCCGACGCAAAGGAAGCGCCCTTGCATAACAGCCGTCATAAGGGTGACTATCTCTACTTCATTCAGCCGCTACCGAAAGCCTTCCGCGACGAAGCGCGCGAACAAAAAGCGATGTCTGCCAGATTCCATCGGCCCGCTAAAAAGTCCTGCCAAGGAGAGTCTCCATGAAAGTCATTGCTGCCCTGGTTCTGGGTATCAGCGCCATTATTGCCGCCTCGTTTATCAGCGATGGCTTAACCGATCTGCGAACCGGCGACCGGTACGTAACGGTGAAAGGTGTGGCGGAGCGGGAAGTCACTGCCGATCTTGCCTTGTGGCCAATCCGTTTTGTGGGCACGGGAGACAGTCTTAGCACGGCCCAGGAAAAAGCGAACAGCAGTCGCAATGCCATCATGGCGTTTTTGAAACTGCAGGCCATCGGTGACGATGCGGTGGAACTTCAACGGTTAGATGTTACAGATACCCGTGCCAACCCGTACCAGGATGACAACAGCAAACAGAAATTTATTATCAGCCAAACCCTAATGGTGCGCAGCGACGACATCGAAAAAATCCGCCAAGCTGCTCAGGCTGTTAGCGAATTGGTTGATTCTGGCGTGGTGCTGTCATCCGACTATGGACCAAGCGGCCCCACCTATCTGTTTAATGGATTGAATGAGATTAAGCCAGAGATGATTGCCGAAGCCACAGCCTCCGCCCGTGAGTCCGCCAGCCAGTTTGCTAAAGACGCCGACACCGGGCTGGGCGATCTACGCCGCGCCAACCAAGGCGTGTTCCAGATACTGGCCCGAGACCAGGCCCCGGGGATTTCCGAGCAACAGCAACCGGCAAAGACCGTGCGGGTGGTTTCAACGGTTCAGTACTATTTGCGGTAGCGCGGCGTTACTGGGTCTGAACCATCTCGTCGGTTACCTGATATTCCCCCACCAGCCAGCGCAGAATTTCGCTGGCTGCCGGGTGGTCATAGGCATCGTAGGTTCGCAACAGGCTTTGCCGCTTTTCTTCGCTAATACGCCCTAAGCCTGCATCCTGCAGCACCAGAAGATCGGCATGGAGTTGCTCTGCCAGCTCCCGCCCGAGCACTTCCCTGGCCGCACCAAGAAACGCATGTCCATATTGGTATTCCGTGCCCTGACGATAGGATTCCGCCAACGTTATCGCAGGAATCGTGGTCAGCACCGGCTGCAAGGCCGGGTTAATGCCATGCCCCGCCAAGTATGCTCCATTGGCCGCCGGGCGGCCGGTAAAACCACGCAAGTGCAGGTGCCGAGACATACGATCGCCGTCGTTTACCGGGTAATTATCCCAAAGCACCGGTTTGCGCCCTAGCTGCTCGCCCACACGCTTCAAATGCCCTGGGGAAATCTCTCGAGAGCAAACTTCCTCCCCCGTCCAGAATATCTGAATGTCATGATCCAGCTGGCGCCCCAAAGATTCCAGGTAGCCAGGTGGGCGCTCCCCGAATACCCGGTCTAGCACCGGGTCATCGGAGTAATAACTGGGGCAAATTGAAAGGTATTTCGCTTGGGTGCGTTCACGAATCCAGCGCATGATATCCGCCTGGGTTTCCGCAAGCGCTGGCGTGTCGGCACGCATGTCATCGAACAGAATGGCCAGTTCATCGATACCGATGCGATCAAGCAGCTCAAGCTTCGCTGCAAGCGCTGTACGGGCCGCATCATCAAAACGATTAAAGATTTCGAACGGGCTTAGCCCAATACCGAACCTTACTCCATGCTTTCGACAAAACCGACCAAATCCCGACAACTCAGCTACCATCGCTGGCGGGTGTGGCTCCTGCCAGCGTCGGCGCAGAAACGCATCCGCTTTAGGCGCATAAAGATAAAAGCCATACCCGTGCGGCGCCAGTGCACGCACCAATTGTTGTCGCTCCTGCCAGTTCCATACCGGCCCGTAAAAGCCCTCGATAATCCCAAGCGTTGTGCTCATGGCTCTCTCCCTCTGGCGGCCGGTGTATTACCACATGGTATACCTGCGGCAAGCGAATGGTATATCTCATCGGTATTGCAGACTGTCAAAGCAGGCTACAATGCGTAAAATTCCGACGGAAACTACTATGAGCTCTTCCCAAGCACGGCTGGGCAGTCTTGATGCATTGCGAGGCCTCGCCGCTTTTGGGGTGGTGCTTTTCCATTATCTGCCCTATTACGACAAGCTCTTTGGTCATTCATTCGAATTGCCCCAGCTGCTAACAGATACCTTGCTGTTTGGTCGCTACGGCGTGCACCTGTTTTTTATTCTCAGCGGCTTTGTCATTTTTATGACCCTTGAGCGCACCCGCAATGCCGTCTGGTTTGGCCTGGCAAGAGGGGTTCGACTCATGCCGGCACTCTGGGCTGGCATTGCCCTTACCTTTGTATCCGTGCACCTTTTGGGGCCGGAAAGCCGCGCTGTTAGTCTTGAAACCGCCTTACTCAACGCAACTCTGCTGCACGAGTATCTGGGAGCAGAGCATGTAGATGGCGCCTACTGGAGCCTGGTGATAGAAGTGACCTTCTACTGCTGGATGACCTTGCTGTTCTACACCTTGCGCGGCTGGTCACGATTGCGGCTGGCTTTCTGGGCGTGGATGCTGGTGAGCTACGCTGGCGTTATCTGGTGGAAACAAATACCAGACGGTTTCGAGTTTCTGATCAAAGATCTGATGTTTGTTAAATACGCCCCCTTGTTTATTGGCGGCATGCTGATTTTCCGTATTCATCGATATGGCCGTCCGGCAGTTGGTGATGCAATATTGCTCGCGTTGGCTGTTTGCCATGGCCTGTTTGCTTACAAACTGCCATACAGCCTATTCGTGCTGGGTTGTTTTACCGTGTTCGCCTTGGCCGTTGCGGGTCGCCTGAACTGGCTGGCCAACAAGCCCTTGCTATGGCTGGGCAGTCTTTCCTACAGCCTGTACCTGGTGCACCAAAATATTGGCTACGGTGTCATCACCTTAAGCTACAACGCAGGCCTGCCAGGTTGGCTAGGGGTCAGCCTCGCCATTATTTCCGCGCTTCTCCTGGCTTCGTTGATCCATTACTTTATCGAAAAACCGGCTCAACGACAGTTCCGCGCTTGGCGCAGTCGCACGGAAACTGCTCAGACAGTGGGAGCACCGGCAAAGGTTGTTGACTAGACTAAGTTTTGATCACCCATTTGAATACGCATCTGATTGACGGAGTTTAGCCATGGAAATTAAAACCTTTGAAGACATCATTGACTGGACCCGCCGGATGCACCTGCGCCTTGCAGAGTGTTTGCGGGAGTCTGCCGAGCAAAACAGCAATGAACGCGCCTGCGCCCTGATGGATTATGTGGCCAGTCACGAAACTGCACTGGCAACCGCTGTGAGTGAATTCGAAAAGCAGGCCAAACCGAACGTTCTGCAAACCCGTATCTACGATTACCTTGAGCATAAGCCGGTCATACCCGAAGAAATCTGCGATGGGCGATATGCTTCCATGGGTTTCGACGACATCACCCGAGGCATCTTCGCTTTCCACGACCAGATTGAGAGCCTGTACGATACGCTGATAGGCAAAGCAGAGATCGAGGGCGCCAAATCATTGCTGGAAGATCTTCTGGCTCATGAGCAACATGAAGCCAAGCAACTGGCCACCCAAATAGGCCGGATGAGCGACCTCTAACGAGACCTACGACCTAGGTCGTAACCGAGATGTTTTTATTTCGTTGGGCCAGAATACTTGCTAATGTGAACCGGTTTTAAGGCTTCCTTAAGAAAGCCTGCTCGATCCAAAACAATGACAAAAGGACACAAGAGCAATGAAGATCCGTTCCGTTTTCTCCGCGGCGGTGCTCGCCGTGGCAGCAACTTTCGCCTCAACCCAGGTATTGGCTCAGGATACATTCACTCTCAAGCTTGCAGAAACCTGGGGCCCGAACTTCCCGATTTTCGGCGATACCACCAAGAATTTTGCTAAATCTGTCGAAAAAATGTCTAACGGGCGACTTAAAATTCGCATCGATTCCGCCAATAAGCACAAGGCGCCCCTGGGCGTATTTGATATGGTCAAGGCGGGCCAGTACGACATGGGCCACTCTGCGTCCTACTACTGGAAAGGCAAAGTGCCCGAAACCCTGTTTTTCACCAGCATGCCATTCGGCATGAACGCCATGGAGCAGTATGCCTGGTTCTATCATGGCGGCGGCATGGAACTGATGCAGGAAGTGTATGAGCCCCACAACATGCTGTCGTTCCCAGGTGGCAACACCGGCGTTCAGATGGGCGGCTGGTTTCGCGAAGAGATCAAGTCGCTTGACGACCTTAAAGGTCTGAAAATGCGTATCCCCGGCTTTGCCGGTGAGGTCTTTGCCGAGGTGGGTGTTAACCCAACCAACATTGCGCCAGGCGAGCTGTACACGGCTCTTGAGCGCAATACCATTGATGCGGTTGAGTGGGTAGGCCCGGCTCTGGACCTACGCCTTGGTTTCCAGCAGATTGCTGACTTCTACTACACCGGATGGCACGAGCCAGCCACCGAGCTTCAGTTCCTGATCAACAAGAAGGTATGGGAAAAGCTGCCAACTGACCTGCAGGAAATCATGCGGGTTGCCATGCGTACTGCGTCTTACGACATGCTGGTTCAGTCACAGCACGCCAACGCTGAGGCTTGGGCTAACATTAAGGAAGAATATCCGAACGTGCAGATCAAGCAGTTCCCGCAGGACATCTTCCAGGCTATGTTTGATGCCAACAAAAAGCTTCTGAAGGAGGCGTCTGAAAGCAATGAACAGGCCGCCCGGATTGTTAAATCCCAGCAGGACTACCTGGAGCAAAGCCGCGCTTATACTGATATCTCTGAGCGTGCATACCTAAACACCATGGGCACAGTCGAGTAATATAGTGGCTGTAATAGAGCCGGGTTCGCTCTAAAAGTGATCCCGGCTTTGTTGTTTATAGCAATAGTAAAATCGCCAGCCCTTTGGCGGAGGATAGTGAATGCAGTGGATTATAAAGCTGGATGAGGGCCTTGCCCGCGCATCCATGTTCTGCGGCTGGGTTGCCTGTGTCGCGATGCTGCTAATGGCCGGCAACGTTTTTTTCGACGTTGTTGCCCGTTACGCGTTCAATGAAGTATCCATAGGCATGCAGGAGATGGAGTGGCATCTATACTCGGTGGTGTTCCTGCTGGGTATTCCCTATGCATTGCGTACAGACGGCCATGTACGGGTTGACGTATTTTATACCCGCTGGAGCCCCAAAGCCCAAGCATGGGTGAACCTGATAGGTGCCCTGGTGTTTGTGGTGCCGTTCGCCTGGCTCATCGGCATCTACGGTTACGATTTTGCGCTGGATTCTTACAACATGGGAGAAGGCAGTGGCGACCCTGGTGGGCTGCCGCAACGCTGGATCATCAAGACCATTATCCCGCTCACGGCGGTTTTTATCGCCATCGCCGGCCTCAACATGGCGACTTTTGCACTCCGCGTTATGTCTGGTGAAAAACAGTACGAAAGCGAAAACAGCGGGGAGGGACTCGCATGATTGGTATGGTTATGTTCGTCGTTGCCCTGTTTATGTTGATGCTGGGCTTCCCTGTTGCCTTCACCTTTGGCGGTGTTGCCTTATTCTTTGGAATATTTGCAGAAGGCATGGATCTATTCGCCTTCATGCCGTATCGCATCATGAGCGTTATGACCAATACCGTTCTGATGGCTGTGCCCCTGTTTATCTTTATGGGCGTTATCCTGCAACGCACCCGGTTGGCCGAGCAGCTACTGACCTCCATGGGACGCCTGTTTGGAGGCCTACCCGGCGGCCTGGCTATCTCTACCATCCTCGTGGGCGCCTTGCTCGCGGCCTCCACCGGCGTTGTCGGTGCAAGTGTCGTTGCCATGGGTCTGATTTCTCTGCCGGTTATGCTTGCCCACAACTACGATAAGCGCCTGGCAACGGGCACAATCTGTGCCGCAGGTACGCTGGGCCAGATAGTTCCACCATCCATCATTCTCATTATTCTGGGTGACGTACTTGGGCTTCCGGTGGGCGATCTATTTAAGGCTGCCGTTGGGCCGGGCGTGGTTCTTATCGGGCTCTATATTGCCTACATCCTCGTCATGACGCGCTTCAGGCCTGAGACAGCTCCGGCCATGCCAGCGGACAACAGCATTTCCCGTAAAAAGGAAGTGATGAACGCGCTGCTGGCGATTATCCCGCCGCTGGCACTGATTATCATTGTGCTTGGTTCGATCTTTGCCGGCATTGCCACACCCACGGAATCGTCAGCACTGGGCGGTGTCGGCGCGATTGTTCTGGCCATCATTTATCGTCAGTTCTCATTCAAAATGGTTTGGGATGCATCGAAAGACACAGTCAAAGTGACAGCCATGGTGTTCGCCATTTTGATCGGTGCAACCGCCTTCTCCATGGTCTTCAGCTACACTGGTGGCGACTACTTGCTGGAAGAGTGGATGCTGGCGCTACCAGGTGAGAAGTGGGGCTTTATCATTCTGGCCATGCTGGTGATTATGGTGCTGGGCTTTTTCATCGACTTTGTAGAAATCTCTTTCATCATCGTGCCCATTCTGGCGCCGGTGGCCGAAGCTATGGGCATCAACATGCTTTGGTTTGCCATTTTGATCGCCATGAACCTGCAAACCAGCTTTTTGTCCCCTCCTTTCGGGTTTGCACTGTTCTACCTCAAAGGGGTCGCACCGCCGCAGGTCCGAACGGTCGACATCTACAAGGGGGTATTGCCGTTTATCCTCCTGCAGGTGCTGGTACTGGCAATGATTGTAATATTCCCTGAATGGTTCGGTATGAGCTCCACGTACTAACCTGCCATGCGACCGGGTCAACTGACCCGGTCGCACCGTTGTGCCACCTCGCCCTCTATCTCCTTCTCTGCCCCAACCTCCAACGAACCTGACAAAACCGGAAGGTTTTCTATACTAAGTACACAACCGGCAATTCTCAGTCAGGTATTCGGGACAAGCTCTAGCGCACAGCCGCCAGCCCAGACAGCAATGTTGAGGTAAAAAAGGGGGAACAGCATCCGTGAACCAGAAAAGCACCCACAAGGTCGAGTTCAACGAACAGGCCGACAAATCCCATATTTTGAACCTGCCTTTGCAGGGCTCTCATGCCGATCGTGCGCCACACACTTATGAACGCTGGCTAGTAGCCAAACTGGTTCGCATGGCCGGGTCTCCCCCGGTTCGCTTCCGGCTTTGGAACAACGAGGTAGTTGAGCCCCCCGGACAACCAGCCCAGTTTACGCTGCATCTCGCGGATCCAAAGGCGCTTTACACGTTGGTCGCCAACCCTAACCTGGCATTCGGCGATCTTTACAGCGCTGGCCGCCTGAGCGTGGAGGGCGACCTGTCAGACCTGATGGAAACCCTTTACCGCTCAATTCACCAGGCCCGCCAGAAATGGCCACGATGGCTGGAAGCCATGTGGCGCAACCATGTACCCAGATCAACCGGCTTGTCGGAGGCAAAGGAGAATATTCACCATCACTATGACCTGGGCAACGACTTTTACCGGCTGTGGTTGGACCAAGCCGAAATGCAGTACACCTGCGCCTACTACGAGCAAGCAGAACTGAGCCTGGAGCAGGCACAGCTGGCAAAACTGGAACACGTATGCCGAAAACTCAGGCTCAAGCCTGGCATGACCGTAGTAGAGGCTGGTTGCGGCTGGGGCGGGCTGGCGCGCTATATGGCGAAGAATTACGGAGTCACCGTTCACGCCTACAATATTTCCCGGGAACAATTGGCCTATGCGCGGGAACAGGCTCGCACGCAGGGGCTGGAAAACCTGATTGATTATGTTGAAGACGATTACCGCAACATTGACGGTCAGTACGACGCCTTCGTCTCGATTGGCATGCTGGAACACGTGGGCAAGGACAACTACCTCGCCCTTGCAGAACTGATTAAACGTTCACTGAAGCCGAATGGCATAGCGCTCCTTCACAGCATTGGCCGCAACCGACCCATGCTGATGAACGCGTGGATTGAAAAGCGTATTTTTCCAGGGGCATACCCTCCCAGCATCGGCGAGTTCATGGCATTGTGCGAGCATGGCGACTTTTCCGTCCTGGATGTAGAAAACCTTCGGCTTCACTACGCCAATACCCTGAGCGCCTGGATGGATCGCTTTAACGCGGCAGAAGAAACCGTCTGCGAAATATACGACGAGCAGTTTACCCGAGCCTGGCGCATGTACTTGGCCGGCTCGAGTGCCGCCTTCCGGGCAGGGGCGCTGCAGCTTTTTCAGGTTGTATTCACCCATGGCGACAACAACCAACTGCCGGCAACCCGACAAGATCTCTACACCTTTCCCGCAGCACCCCAAAGCACCTGAGGCTACTGGACATGGAAACTTACGACCTGATTATCGTCGGATCCGGCCCAGCAGGGTCTACCTTGGCCAAAGCTCTCGAAGGTAGTGGCAAGCGCACTTTGTTAATCGATAAACAGGACTTCCCCCGGGATAAAACCTGTGCGGGATGGGTAACCCCTGCGGTTGTGGAAACCCTGAATATTGATCTGGCGGACTATGGAAATGGCCGCACGCTCCAACCCATCCGTCGCTTCCGCATCGGTATGATGGGGCAACCAGCGGTCGAAAATGATCACGGCAGTGTGGTCAGCTACGGCATCCGGCGCTGTGAGTTTGATGATTACCTGTTGCGCCGCACAGACACACCCAAACAGCTTGGCACCCCCGTCAAAAAGATTATCCGACAAGATGGCAACTGGCTGATCAACGATACTTGGTCGGCGCCTTTACTGGTGGGCGCCGGTGGGCACTTCTGCCCGGTTGCCAAACTAATTGGCGATGGCCCGGGAAGCCATGAAACCGTTGTAGCTGCCAAGGAAGTAGAGTTTGAAATGACCGACGAACAGGCGGGCGCCTGTGAAGCCCGAGGAGACACTCCTGAACTCTGGTTTTGTCGCGACCTCAAAGGTTATGCCTGGGTCTTTCGCAAGGGTAATTACCTGAACGTGGGCCTGGGGCGGGAGGATAACCACAAGCTATCGTCGCATCTGCAGGATTTTGTAGAAACGATGAAAGCCACAGGCCGTCTTCCTGCGGATCTACCCAGCCGTTTCAAAGGTCACGCCTACTTACTCTACAACCATGCCGGGAGACCACTGGTGGGCGATGGACTACTGCTGATTGGCGATGCCGCCGGATTGGCCTATACCCAAAGCGGAGAAGGCATTCGCCCAGCTATCGAATCCGCATTGTTGGCGGCCGACACCATCCGCCAGGCTCCGGACTTCTCTGCCGAGTCTTTGCTAGCTTACGGCGATGCCATTGCCGATCGTTTTGGCCAACGCGAATCCTCAACAGAAGAGGGTTTTCAAGTGCCAGCTTGGGTCAAAATGCCACTGGCAAGCACGCTAATGCGCTCCCACTGGTTTACCCGCAAAGTGGTGACTGAAAAGTGGTTTTTACACCAGGACGTGACACCCCTGGCAGCAAATTCGTAACGCACGGCACTGCGCAAAAGCTCGGCAAAAGCTCGACAGTGCAGACAAAAAAATGGCGGCCAACTGGCCGCCAGATACACCTATTCGCCAGGCTTAGCGGCCCAGGTAGCTACGATACATCCAAACAGTTTTTTCCTGCTCAGCGATGTAGTCACTCATCAACGAAGCCGTGCCCTCATCTTCTGCATCGCCGGCCAGGCTCAATAGATCCCGCTGTTTGCCAATAAGCTTAGCAAAGCTATCGAGAATATTTTCCATGGCCTGCTTACCATCAGAGACGTCTTTCTGCTCTGGCACTTCCGAACGCTCGATATAGGAGCTGTACGAGTGGGCCGGGCGGTGTCCCAGTGTTAGAACGCGTTCTGCAACCTCATCAATCTTAAGCAATAGGTCGTCGTACAGCTCTTCAAACTTCACATGAAGCTCAAAAAAATTGTCACCTTTGATGTTCCAGTGATACCCACGTACGTTCATGTAAAAAATCTGGTAGTTGGATAGCAGATCGTTAAGAGAATCGGCCAGCTTGACTGTTTTTTCCGTATCCAGACCAATAAAATTCTTACTCATTACATGACTCCTTCGTGGCTGTTAAATCGAAACTGGGGTCACCCTAGCCTAGGCTCCGCAAATCCGTGAAGTTTAGTTATCCAATTCTGACCATAGATTTAATTAATCGCCATCGGAATCCAGCCTAGTCACAGGCTATACACCCGGCCCGCAATCGGTGCAGCCTTCCTCTGGAGCCGGGCCTATGTTGAGGTTACGGTTGAGATCTTTCAGGGCGGTTCTCAAGCCCTCTTCAATCACTGGGTGATAAAACGGCATTTCCAACATCTCACTGACCGTCAACCGCCGTTGCGCACACCAAGCCAGCAGGTGGGCGATATGCTCAGCCGCCGGGCCAAACATCTCGGCACCCATGAACAACCCACTGCCATGCTCACCGTAAACCCTCAGCAAACCGCTGTTTTTGCCGAGCACTCGGCTGCGGCCCTGGTCTTCAAACGACACCTCGCCGACGGCGAAACCACCTGCGCAGTGCGCATCTACTTCATCAATCGTAAGCCCCACACTCGCTATTTGGGGGTCGGTAAACACAACGGCAAGGGGGGTACTCCTCTTGCCAGCCCTAACTTCTGGATAAGACGCTGCGTTATTCCCGGCAATCCGCCCCTCGTCGGCGGCTTCGTGCAATAGCGGCAAGTCGTTGTTGGCATCGCCGACAATGAAGATATGGCTCTGCCCGCAGCGCAGTGTGTGCGCGTCAAACACCGGCATGCCTTTTTCATCCAGCTCAATATCCGCGTTTTGGATATCCAGGCCGTCTACGTTGGGCCGGCGCCCGGTAGCCGCTAATAAATACTCAAACACTTCGGTTTTCTCGCCAGCGTCACCATCGATAAACGTAATGGCAACTCCGTCGTCAACACGCTCCACCCGCTTCACATCACCATCTGGGTCCAGGGGGAACTCTTCGTTAAATCGCTGGAGTGCATAGTTGCGAATGCTATCGTCGCGGATTGGCCCAACTGCGCCGCCCACGCCGAACATACGTACCCGCACGCCCAACCGGCTGAGAGCTTGGCCCAGCTCCAGACCAATCACGCCAGGCCCGAAAACCACAACCGATTCAGGAAGATCCTGCCAGTCGAACATATCGTCGTTCACAACCAGGCGATCTTTCGCTTCTTTCAGAAATCCTGGAATGTTAGGGCGAGAGCCGGTTGCGATGATAATTCGCTGGGCATTAACTTCTATTTCATTATCGATTACCAGGCAATTCGGGCCGGTAAAGCGGGCATGCCCCATGATGCGATGCTCTTCCGGGAACTTCTCTACGGAGCGGATAACCGAATCGACAAAGCGGTCCCGCTCCGCGCGCACCCGCTCCATCACCCGCTTTCCATCCACCGATATGCCACCGGCCGACACTCCAAACAGCTCCCCCTGTGCCATCTGATACGCATTATCTGCGGCCGCAATCAGCAACTTGCTGGGCATACAGCCCACTCTGGCACAAGTGGTGCCGTACTGATCACCTTCAATCAACGCAACATTGTCAGTAACTTTTCTTACCCGTTGATACGCCACCATTCCGGCCGTTCCTGCACCAATAATGGCAACATCGACTTCCCGCTTTTCCATAAAACAGTCTCCAGACCGGTGCTCCCGAAATCGAGAGCGTAAGTGAAACGTGAAAAAACCGACGCCCGCTCTCTACAGTGAGCGCAGCAATCCCTCCGTCTGTTCCCAGCCCAAACATGGGTCGGTAATAGAACAACCGTAGCGCAAATCATCGCCGTCGTCCTGCCGGCCCGCCTCAAGAAAGCTCTCAAGCATCAGCCCACGTATACTCGTGCTACCCGCCCGCTTCTGGCGCATCACCTCGCGGGCAACATCGATTTGTCGCTCTGATTGCTTGCAGGCGTTGTCGTGACTGCAGTCCACCATAATGGCGCCGCACAGCCCTGCGCCGGAAAGGCTTTGTGCCGCGTGCTGAATATTTACTTCATCGTAATTGGTCATTCCGCGGCCGCCACGCAGTACCAGATGTGTATCCGGGTTGCCCCGAGTACTGACCATAACCGGCGCACCATGACTGGAAACGCCCAAGTGGTGATGCGGATGTGCGCCCGACTTCATGGCATTAATAGCAACACCGATTCCGCCGTCGGTGCCATTCTTGAATCCGGCTGGCATCGGCAGGCCGCTGACCATCTCGCGGTGAATCTGGGATTCAGTGGTGCGGGCGCCAATGGCAGTCCAGCTCACTAAGTCCCCGAGGTAATCCATAGCAAAAGGGCTCAAAGCCTCGGTGGCTAATGGCAGACCCATTTCAGTCAGGTTCAAAAGTAAGCGGCGTGAGCGCAACAAGCCTTCGTTAAGATCGCCAGCCCCTGTGCGCTCTGGATCGTACAACAACCCCTTCCAGCCCACTGTGGTTCTGGGCTTTTCCAGGTAGGCGCGCATAACAATAAGAAACCGGTCGCTAACCGCATCTGCCAGGGCTTTCAGTTTTTTGCCGTACTCTAGTGCCGCAACCTCGTCGTGGATGGAGCAGGGCCCAACCACCACCAGCGTGCGATCATCTGTACCGTGAAGGATGCTCCGGACAGCTTGTCGGTGCTTATCGACTTGCGTGGCAAGCCCCTCATCGACAGGCAAATGCGCCCGCAGCTCAGTCGGCGTGGGCAGTGCGATTTCCTGCCGATGCGTGACCGCAGCGCTAATCATCTGGTTTTCTCCGGCTGTTGTTAAAGGCATGTTCATATCTGTATTCCCGTTTCCCTGCGTCAGAATCAAAAAAGCCCCGGCTGGGCTACCAGGCGGGGCTTTCTGAGTCCGACGGCAGCCCGGTTTTTCGCCGGGCTGCCATCCTCGTTGTTCGTTTGGTGAAGATGCTATGGGCAGCCCTGGCGCTGGCTAAAATAAAAGCCATAACCAAACCACCAACAAAACACAGCAGCGACCGCCGCTACCGGCTTTTGGCCGAAAGCTTGCAGAACATTCAATTGACAGATCGCTTGTGTCGTCTTCATGCTTATTAATATATACCCCGGGTTTTCAACTTGGCAACCCGTAAACCGGACTTTTTAGTAGATCAACCGGATTTTTCGAATAATTTTCGGATAAAAGGAAGCCAGAAATGACATTGAACTTACGGAATTACGCCGTTCTGTTCTTCTTTACGCTCTTGCTGGCACTCCTCTTCGGTACCGGTTCTGCCTACGCTGATGAGTCCCGAGCCTACCAGCTCAACAATCGGCCAGGTGACGATTTGGCCAGCCAAGTGCGGGAGCTTTATCAAGGCGAGCCTGTCGCAATCACCGTCCGGGGACAGCAGCTTGTGGTTCGCGGCAATCAGCAACTGCTGGATGAAATCGGCACTTTAATTGAAACTCTCGACGTAGCCCAGGCCCAGCTTCGGATCACCGTGCGATCCACGGAAGATATCGGCGGAAAACGCTCTGGCGGAGGGGTTACCACAACACGAAACAACGTTGGCGTAACCGTGGAACGCCGGGTTACAAGCACTGGTGGTTCCCGGGAGCGAAGCCTGATGGTTATGGATGGGCAGTCTGCCCACATCACCTCGGGCCAGGTGCGAACGCTACCCTTCGCAATCCGTGGGGGCAGAAACCCGGCGGCCATTTTTGAACAGGTGGAAACTCGCAGCGGATTTGTTGTCAGCCCACAGGTCATTTCAGACCGTGCTATAGAACTGAACATCACGTCTTTTGAGGCGGATCCCGCAGAGCTTGATGGCTACGAGACTCAGGCACTGGTCACAATTCGCAGAGTGGAGCCAGGCCAATGGGTGTCTCTGGGCAGCACGTCAACCCAATCCACCCGCACACATTCAGGTATTACCTACAGCGTTAAGAGCAGCCGGTCAGACAATCGGAGTTTCGAGGTGAAGGTCGAGGTTGTACAATGAAGCCTACGCCTTGGTACGAATCAGTACACTCTTGGCTTCGTTGATCTTGGCCGCCAGATAGTCACTCCCGCCCCTATCCGGGTGCAGCCTTTGCATCAAACGACGGTGCGCCATAACAACGTCTTCTTTTGAGCAGCCCTCGGTAACGCCCAATATTTCGCAGGCCTCGCGCTCGGTCATGCCACAACCCTGGGCCTGACCCGCCCCAGCTTGCCCCGAATTTGGCCCGGCCCCACCGCGAGGCTCCGCACTATCGTTGCCGGTAAAAACACGATTCAGCGCTGGGAAGAACCTTGCAAGCTCCGGTAATTTGCGCAGCAGGGGAATCAATGCGGCTACAGCCGCGGTCAGCACATGCACTCGGCCGGTTAATACCATCACGAGCAACAAGATGCCGCCGCCAATAAGAACCAGCTTCCAGGTTGCAGCTTTCTTCTTTTCCGCCGACAATCCGCCCCATTGTTTCAGAACCACAAAGACGGTTGCCGCCAGCGCGATCCCCAGTATCCAATGCATGGTTGATCCCTTACGGCTAAAAGACCGTAAGTCTGGCACTCAATGTAACAATAAAGCTAGCCATAAATGCCTACAACCCGGTGACAATGTCACCCTTAATTTTGTAGGATGCTACGTTTTGTCGTGAATCAATCATTCTCGCATCCAAACAGTCTGTTGTTATGCAACGACCTGGCGGGGAAACATAGCACATTCGTTTCCCTTCCTACTCTCAGCAAATCAGCAAACCCCGGACCAGACAGAGATTTCCAGGACCTGAACTATGCGCACTGCTTCCCGCTTCCTGATTGCAATCATTTTTCTTGGCGTAGTGCTTGGCGGCATCTTCGGCTACAAGTTTTACCAGTTTGGCCAGATGGGGGAACAGCTCTCCAAGCCCCAGCCACCAACGGAAATCGCAGCCACGAAAGCCCGCACAGAAAGCTGGACACCTTCTATTAAGGCAGTGGGTAGCATCAAGGCGGTGAATGGCATTGAGGTAGCGAACGAGGTTCCGGGAGTTATTGCGAGCATTAACTTTGAATCTGGTGATGCCGTCAAAAAAGGCGACATTCTCATCCGCTTGAGCACTGCAATTGATGAGGCGGCTGTACGCACCCGCAAGGCAGAAGCTAACTTGGCGGAACAGGAATTCAAGCGCATTTCCGATCTGCTACCCAAGCGTGCTGTATCCCAGTCCCAGTACGACGAATCCAAGGCGAATTTCGACGCTGCCGAAGCCCGTGTAAATGAGGCAGATGCTCAATTGAGCAAAAAAGTGATCCGTGCGCCCTTTGACGGCACCTTAGGCATTCGCATGGTGGATCAGGGCGAGTACATAGCTACCGGCACGCCAATTGTAGAAGTGAACATGCTCGACCCGATCTATGTGGACTACACCCTATCGGAAAAGAACTTAGCCAGCGTTGCCCGGGACTATTCCGTCATCGCCACCGTTGCCGCAGTTCCGGCTCAGCAATTTGAGGGCAAGGTAAGCGCCATCAATACGTCGGTAAACCCGGAAACCCGCACCGTGCGCGTTCGCGCCACTCTGGCCAACCCAGACAAACTGTTGCGGCCTGGCATGTTTGCAACCATTCGTACAAAGCAACCCAAAGACGATGAGGTGGTTACGGTTCCACGCACCGCGATTTCCTACAACACTTACGGGGACTTCGTATTTATTGTGGAAGAAAACGACGAAGGTGACCTTATCGTCAGCCGCCAGTCTGTTAAAACGGGCGAAACCAGAGATACCCGGGTTGCGGTCATTTCCGGCCTTGAAGCAGACGATCAAGTCGTTTCCAAAGGATTGCTGAGACTCCGCGCTGGCCAGAAGGTTGTCATTCAGGATGACGACAAGGTCGAAGAAAAGCAGCCGCAGGAGGCATCTGAGTAATGCGATTCACCGACATTTTCATCCAGCGTCCCGTACTGGCGACGGTGGTTAGCCTTCTTATTCTGTTGCTCGGTGTCAGGGCCGCCATGGAAATGGAAATCCGGCAGTATCCTGAGCTTGAGAGCACCACAGTTACAGTCACAACAGCCTATCCTGGCGCCAGTTCCGACCTGATCAAGGGCTTTATTACCACCCCCCTGCAGCAGGCAATTGCCGAAGCCAGTGGCATCGACTACCTGACCTCTACCAGTTCTCAAGGTATGTCGACCATCGAAGCCAAAATGAACCTGAACTACGACGCCAACGCGGCACTGGCAGAAATCCAGGCAAAGGTGGCCAGCCAGCGCAACGTTCTGCCTGCAGAGTCCCAGGACCCTGTTATTACATCCACAACGGGTGACTCCACGGCACTGATGTACATTGCCTTCTACAGTGAGGAACTCGAGGTTCCGCAAATTACCGATTACCTGACACGGGTTGTGCAACCCAGAATTCAGGCGTTGGCCGGTGTCGGTAAAGCAAACATATTAGGCAGCCCCTTTGCTCTGCGAATCTGGCTTGACCCAGAGCGCTTAGCGGCTGTCGATATGACACCTCCTGAGGTGGTCGCAAAGCTGCGCGCGAACAACTACCAAGCGGCTGTCGGCAATACCAAGGGCACCTATACCGAAATCAGCATGACCAGTGACACAGATGTGTCTGACCCGGACGAGTTCCGGAACCTGGTTGTTAAGGAGAAAAACGGTACTCAGATTCGCCTTCAAGATATTGCAAGAGTGGAATTGGGATCGCAAACCTACGACAAACTGGCGCTGTATAAAGGCAAACAAGCCACATTTTTGGCGATCGACCTGGCACCAGGCGCCAACCCACTAACAGTTGCTGGCTTGGTTAAAGACGACCTGCCCGATATTGAAAGCCAACTGCCTGCAGGAATGAACGTGCGGCTTGCGTACGACTCGTCTGACTTCATTGAAGACTCTATCAACGAGGTTATCCGCACCCTACTGGAAGCCATGGGCATCGTGCTCGTAGTGGTGTTCCTGTGCTTGGGCTCAATCCGGGCCTCCATCGTACCTTCAGTGGCGGTTCCGCTATCTCTGATTGGCGGTGCCTTTGTGATGTTGCTGTTCGGATTTTCTCTGAACCTACTCACCTTATTGTCTATGGTTCTCGCCATCGGCCTGGTGGTAGACGACGCCATCATCATGGTGGAAAACATCCACAGACACATCGCGGAAGGCGAATCACGGTTTGATGCCGCGCTGCACGGTGCCAGGGAAATGGCGGTGCCAATTATCGCCATGACCACCACCCTGGTTGCGGTCTATGCACCCATTGGCTTTATGGGCGGTTTGGTAGGCTCGCTGTTTACCGAGTTTGCCTTCACCTTGGCGGGTACAGTTGTGATCTCGGGCATCATAGCACTTACGCTTTCACCCATGCTGTCTGGCATGGTGCTCAAGCCCCACGGAAACCCGGGTAAGTTCGAAACACGAGTTGAGAATACCTTCAACAGTATTTCTTCCGGCTACAAAGCGGTACTCGGCTCGCTGATGCAAACCAAATCTGTGGTCGTGTTCTTTGCGCTGGTTATTTTAGGCTCGATTTACTTCATGGTGATGATGAGCCAAAACGAGCTGGCCCCCACGGAAGACCAAGGCATTCTCTTCTATCAGGGCCTAGGGCCCCAGACAGCGACCATGGACTACCTGACAGAACACGGCAGCGAAGTTCAGAATCGCATCGCAACGGTGCCGGGTTACCAGGAAGACTTCATGATTATTGGCATCACTGCCCCCAACGCGGTGTTTGGCGGCTTTAAGATGGAGCCGTGGAGTAAGCGCGACGTGTCCCAGTTTGATGTTCAACCTCAATTGGACGCGGAACTGAAACACGTAACCGGTCTGCAGACTGCGGTGTTTGCGCAGCCAGCCCTGCCTGGTTCCGGCGGCGGCTTGCCGTTTCAGTTCGTGATCACCACCGGCAACAGCTATGAGCAACTCGACGAAGTGGCCGATCAGTTGCTGGGCAAGGCAATGGGTAGTGGTAACTTCATGTTCCTGAAGAAGTCGGTCAACTTTGATCGTCCTGTTACACGGATTAAGGTTGATCGTGACCGGGTCGCTGATCTGGGACTCTCTATGCAGGACGTGGGGCAATCGCTTTCCAGCATGCTTGGCGGTGGCTACATCAACCGCTTCAGTATGGAAGGCAGGTCTTATCAGGTTATCCCGCAGGTCGACCAGAAGTTCCGATTGGATGAGCAGGCGCTGAATGATTACTACATCCGTTCAAGCACGGGGGATCTGGTACCGCTTGGTAGCGTTGTGAACTTTGAGCACGGTGTGGAGCCATCGGACCGCACACAGTTTAACCAGCAGAACTCCGTCACCCTGGAAGGTGTTGTTATGCCGGGTGTATCAGCCGGCGCAGCCATGGAATACATTGAGACAACGGCTGAGGAAGTGTTTCCGCAAGGCTTCACCCAAGACTACACTGGCCAGAGCAGGCAACTGGCAAACCAGGGTAGCGCGCTGGTCGTCACCTTCTTCCTGTCGCTGCTGGTTATCTATTTGGTGCTTGCGGCCCAGTTCGAAAGCTGGAGGGATCCGATCATTATCCTCGTCTCGGTGCCCATGTCGGTGGCGGGTGCCATGGCGTTTATTGTGCTTGGCTTTGCGACCATGAACATCTACACGCAGGTCGGCTTGATTACCTTGATCGGGGTGGTTTCTAAAAACGGCATACTGATTGTGGAATTTGCCAACCTACTGCAAAAAGACAAAGGGTTGAACAAAGTAGAGGCTGTTATTGAAGCTGCGGCTATTCGCTTGCGGCCGATCATCATGACATCGCTGGCGTTGATCTTCGCCATGGTGCCACTACTGATAGCCGCCGGCCCAGGTGCCGAGAGCCGCTTTGCCATTGGCCTGACGATCACAGCCGGGCTTGGCATAGGTACTCTGTTCACCGTCTTCGTACTGCCAGCATTCTACATTTTGTTGGCTCGCGATCACCACGAACACAAGGAGAAGCACAGCGAAGCTCAAACACCGGTGCCGACGAACTCTTAACGGCCCACTGGTAAACTAAAACCCGGCTCGCCTTATGGTGAGCCGGGTTTTTTTGGCCTTCAGGCCGGCATCCGGGTAGTCTGACACGTTGGCCCGCTATTCAAATTGGAAGATCACCGTTATCATGCTGTTATCATGACTCTGGGAACACTGTTCTGGCTGTTTGTTGCAGCCTTTGCCATCTGGTATTGGTGGCGCGCCAAAGCCATTAAGGACTCTGTACTCCAGGCTGCCCACCGCTACTGCAAAACCATGGACGTTATGCTGCTTGATGACGCCATCTATTTGCGGGGTATTTGGTTCAAGCGTGACGACCAAGGCCAAATCCGCGTGTGGCGTCGCTTCATGTTTGATTTCACCTCCACCGGTGAAGAGCGTTACAGCGGTCGGATTATCATGCTGGGCCCCCGAATACTGCATATGGACCTGGATCCACACAGGTTCTCCTGAATTCTGGAGTATGGCTGCGCCCTGCACCACCTCAGATGCTTCGGCAATCACCTATCCGCATAATACCCACAACTATGTTTGAGCTTCCTATACTGTTCGGGCCACTCTCAACCAACAGACCGGGAAAATGGACATCCAAAACGACCAACGCTTTGCGATCAACCTGAACGTTCGGGGCATCCAGCCTTCAGCCACCCTGCGAATTAACGAGCTGAGCAACCAGCTCAAATCCGAAGGTAAAGACATCATCAAGCTCGGGCTTGGGCAATCCCCCTTCCCTGTGCCCAAGCGTGTGGTGGATGCACTGAAAGAGCACGCCCACGAAAAAGACTACCTGCCAGTTAAGGGTCTCAAGAGCCTGCGTGAATCCATTTCGGGCTACATCAACCGCAGTGAACGCATGCAGAGCAGCTGGGAAGATGTATTGATTGGCCCTGGCTCAAAGGAGTTGCTGTTCATTCTTCAGTTGGCCTACTACGGCGACCTACTCATCCCTCGCCCAAGCTGGGTTTCCTACGCGCCCCAGGCCCGCATTATTGGCCGCTCGGTTCATTGGTTGCCCACCCACGCCGAAAACAACTGGCAGCTGACAGCAGAAGAACTGGATATCGTTTGTCGGGACGACGTTTCCCGTCCGCGCATTCTTATTCTCAACTACCCATCCAACCCCACCGGTTGCACTTACACTGACGACCAGCTGCTGGCCATCGCCAACGTGGCTCGCAAGTATAAGCTCATCCTGATTTCTGATGAAATCTATGGAGAAGTGCACTTCGAGGGGAGACACAAGTCCATCGCACGCTACTACCCGGAAGGCACCATCATCAGCACCGGTTTGAGCAAATGGGCAGGTGCCGGCGGCTGGCGTTTGGGCACCTTTATTTTCCCGAGAGAGCTGCGCCCCCTGCAGGACGCCATGGCGATCATCGCCAGCGAAACCTACACAGCTACCAGTGCACCCATACAACATGCAGGCATCACGGCCTTTAACGGTGGTGAAGACATAGACGAGTACCTCAAACAGTCACGCCGGGTGCTTAAAGTCATTGGCGAGTACATGCATCGCCGTCTGAACGAAATGGGTGCGGTTGTGCAAAAGCCGGAAGGCGCGTTTTATCTGTTCCCGGATTTCTCCAGCTTCCGCGACCAGCTCCTCAGAAAAGACATCAAAACCAGCCAGGCGTTTTGCCAGTCGTTACTGGAGAACACGGGCGTTGCCATTCTGCCCGCCAGCGACTTCGGCTTTGTACCGGATCACCTGGCCGCGCGCTTGGCGTTCGTGGATTTCGACGGTGCACAAGCATTACAACTGGCCGGCGGAGATTATGCCGACCTGGAACTGGCTGATGATTTTGTCGAACAAGCAGGCCCACGCCTCGTGAAGGCCATGGACAAAATGGAGGCCTGGCTGAACAGTCTCTGATTTAGCCCCATGATAGACTGGCGCCCTCACTCTTTAGACATTTAAATGGGGGCGCTATGTCTGATTCTGTTTCCTTGCGGGGTATCACCGATTTTGCAGAAGAACTAGCTTTGGAGGCTGGCAAACTGATTCGCCGGGAGCGCGACAACAACACCCTGCGCACCGACTATAAACAGCAGACCGAGTTAGTTACTCACGCCGACATCATGGCCGATGAGTTCATCACTGGCGCCATACGCAAGCGCTTCCCCGACCACCGCATCCTGTCAGAAGAAACCATGCCGGATCTCAGCCAGGCTGAGAATTTGGACACACCTCTGTGGATCATCGACCCCATCGATGGCACGGTAAATTACGCCTACGGTCATCCACAGGTGGCCGTGTCTATTGCCTACGCAGAAAACGGCCGAGTGCAAGCGGGCGTGGTACACGCGCCCTTCCCCGGTGAAACCTTCCGCGCCACCCGAGGCGAAGGCGCTACACTCAACGGCAGCCCCATTAGCCACAGTGGTGCAACTGTTCCACGGGATTCACTCTTTGCCACCGGCTTCCCCTACACCAAAGACAGTCTAGGCCCGCTGATAAGCCGTCTGGATGCAATGATTCACCAGTGCCGCGACCTACGCCGCATCGGCTCTGCCGCGCTAGACATCTGCTGGGTAGCCTGCGGTCGACTGGATATCTACTACGAAAACGTCAGCCCCTGGGATTTCGCCGCCGCTCGCCTGATTGCCCTGGAAGCAGGCGCCACAGCCGGCCATTTCAGCGAAGTTCCTGATGATTACCCAGCCGACCTTTGGGGCCGCGACATTCTGATTTCAGCGCCTGCAATTTGGGAGCCTATTCGTCAGACTCTTCGCTCTGCTTCTGGGTATGAGTAATTAGTAGTTCTAGAAAATGCAGCCTGAAATATCACAAGAGCTAGATAGACGAGGCAGGGCGGGGCTTTTCCGGAATGTAGGAGGCCA
Source organism: Marinobacter sp. (assembly GCA_052089485.1). Lineage (GTDB taxonomy): Bacteria > Pseudomonadota > Gammaproteobacteria > Pseudomonadales > Oleiphilaceae > Marinobacter. Next base: position 60,065 of record JBQCZX010000002.1, read on the forward strand.
AGGATGGCCGAGGACAAGCGCACATGGATGTGCTCGTAGCGGTTCCGGAAAAGCCCCGCCCTGCCTCATCAACCCTCCAAGAAATCAGGCTACAAAGAAAAAACCACCAAACTACGACCAAACAGCCTCAGCAACCAACTCCCAACTCTCGTCGAAGTCAGCTGAAGGCAACCGGGAAAACGAAGAACGAATAAACCGCTGAATCCGGCCTTCCATGAACACCAGAACAAAATCTGCACCCCGAGTCGCACTAGTGCGAGGCTGCAAGCCCTGGCGGATTTCGCCTTCTTTCAGGGTTTGTCGTACCTGAGTTTCCAGGCGCTCGAAGAACTGAGAAGCGCGTTTGCGCAACGCCTCATTTTCGCCGACCAAGGCATCGCCGGTGAGAACACAGCACAAACCTGGATTACGCTCGGTGAATACCAGAACCAAGTGCATCAACTGCCGCAACCGCATCCGCACATCTTCGCATTCCTGCAGGATAACCTGACAACGGGAGAACACAGCCTCTTCCGCAAACTCCAAAAGCGCTTCAAACATCTTCCGCTTGCTGGGGAAGTGGCGGTACAACGCCGCCTCTGTCACACCCACGGACTTGGCGAGAACAGAGGTTGTAATTCGGGCTCCCGGATCCCTTTCCAGGAGCTGCACAAGGGCGTGAAGAATGGCTTCTCGACGACTGGGTTTCTGCACGGTCATAGCAATACTGCAGCGCTCTGTATCAGAAGAAGGTGCCATCGAGGGGCGACGACGCACTCCCGTAGAGCTTCTTGGGCATCCGGCCTGCGAGATACGATTCACGCCCTGCCTCAATGGCCAGGCGCATAGCATTGGCCATTCTGATCGGGTCTTTTGCGTGGGCGATAGCGCTGTTCATCAACACGCCTTCACAACCCAACTCCATGGCGATGGTGGCATCGGATGCAGTGCCAACACCGGCATCCACCAGCACGGGCACCTTGGCATTTTCGATGATTTGCCGGATGTTGTAGCGGTTTTGGATACCCAAGCCGGAGCCAATCGGTGCGCCCAAAGGCATGATAGCGATGCAGCCCATTTCCTCAAGACGCATGGCCAGCAAGGGATCGTCTGAACAGTAAACCATTACCTTAAAGCCGTCTTTGATCAGCTCTTCGGCAGCGGCCAAGGTCTCAAGCATGTTTGGGTAAAGGGTTTTGTCTTCACCCAGCACTTCCAATTTGACGAGATCGCGGCCGTCGAGCAGTTCTCGCGCCAATTTGCAGGTGCGCACGGCGTCTTTGGCGGTAAAGCAGCCGGCTGTGTTGGGCAAAATGGTGTAGCGTTCCGGGGAGATCACGTCCAGCAGGTTCGGCTCGTCGGGGTTCTGCCCGAGATTGGTGCGGCGAACGGCGACGGTCACAATTTCGGCACCGCTCATTTCAACAGCGCGGCCGGTTTCCATCAGATCTTGGTACTTACCCGTGCCTACGAGCAGCCGCGACTGGTAAATGCGGCCCGCAATTTCAAGGGGCTTGTCTTCGGGTAACTGGATCTCTGGCTTCTCGGTCATGATGCTTCCGGTTTATAGAACGTGATAATGAATATACTTGAGGTAGCTAGAGCTCGGCGAGAGCTCTGCCAGATTTCTCCCTGGCCAAGCGGCCTTAACCGCCGCCGATGGCGTGTACAATTTCAATACGATCGCCGTCATTCAGAGTAACTGTCGGGTGCTGGCTACGTGGCACTATGTCTTCGTTAATTTCCACCGCCAGCCGCTTGCCCGTAAGGGCCATTTTTTCCACCAAGGCGGCAACCGTGGCGCCGGCAGGAAGCGCCAGGGCTTCACCATTTACCTGAACTTGCATAGTGTTTTAACCTCCATTTTTATTCGTTTTCCGGCGTGTACCTGCCGTCAGCAATAATGCCCAACCAATTATAAAGCATAGGCCGCCCAAGGGCGTAATCGGGCCAACCCAGCGTATGTCAGTCAGTACCAGTGTATACAAGCTGCCACTGAACAGCAGGGTGCCCGCGAGAAAGAACCCGGCAGCCAGCGTCAGTAAACGCCTTGAAAGACCAAAGCCAGACAGTAAAGTAATCAGCACCAGCGCAATAGCGTGATACATCTGATAGGTAACCGCTGTCTGAAAGACGTCCAAACTACGCTCGCTCACCAGATTACGCAGCCCGTGGGCACCGAACGCTCCTGCCATCACCGCTGTAAGGGCAAAGAAAGCGCCGATAACGATGGGCAGGCGCATCAGGCCGGGCACGTGAATATTCTCCGGTTCAGCAGTCACAGTGGATCTTCTCTGAGGTATCCAGGTTCATTATGGTAAGTGCACCGCCCCAGACACAGCCGGTATCCAAGCCGATAAACCGCTCAACACCGGTCTTGCCTTCAAGCGCCGCCCAGTGCCCGAAAACAACTCGCAGGTCGTCGGTTCGGGGGAAATCAAACCAAGGTGAAAAATCTTTGGGCGCGGTGCCAACAGACTCTTTAGCGGTGAGTTCAAGCCTGCCATCGCTGGCAATAAAACGCATGCGGGTAAAGTAGTTGGTGATAACCCGCCAGCGATCCATGCCGGTGAGGTTTTCATCCCAACCTTCAGGCTTGTTGCCGTACATCAGAGAAAAATATTCGGAAGCCTGGTCGCCGCGAATCACCTCTTCCACTTCCCGGGCATAGGCCAAGGCCTGCTCAAGGCTCCAGATATGTGGCAACCCCGCGTGGGCCATCACCAGATTACGCTCAGAGTCGTGCACACATAGATGCTGTTGGCGCAGCCAGTTCATCAGCTTGTCGCGATCCGGGGCGTTCAGTATTTCTTCTAGGGTATCTTTGCGCTTTAGCGCGTGACCACCGAGAGCCACGGCTAACAAATGCAGATCATGATTACCCAAAACCAC
>JBQCZX010000003.1:0-11778 GCA_052089485.1 Marinobacter sp.
CGAGTTTTCTAATTCAGGAGTAAGACGAGTGAGGGCAAGGCTCTCCCAAAACACGCGGTGAATACATCCCAGTACGCTCGGCTCCGCCATCCCTGGCTCCGCACGGTTTTGGGAGAGCCTTGCCCTCGCTCGTCCTCTGGCTCTTCAACTCGCCTGAAGCAACTGCCGATAATGTCTTGCTTTGGGTGCCATCTCTAGTTTTTCAAACTCTTCTGCAAGCAACCGGCAGGCCTCTGTGGCTAGCATCGGGTCGTTGGCACCCCGCAGGCGCTCAAAGGCTTTCTCTGCGGCTTTAAGGTCGTGCTGCTTGAGGCTGGTAAACAACACTCGGTTGTGGTCCTCTGCGGCAAGTGGGTGATGGCTTTCCCCTTTGCTCAGGTATTCCTGCCAAGTTGCAATCATTTGCTCTGGCTGTCGGCGGCTTAGGGTGTCGTTCATCAGTTCTCGCGTGCGGGACAAATACTCGGGTAAGTCCGGGCGCAGTTTGGCTAGGTTGTATAGGTGCTCCAGCAGAATGGGTCTGTCTGGGTAGCGTTCCCGCAATGCTTCGAACTGACGTCTGGCCAAGTCAAAATCCATTCGCCCTAAACTTGCCATGGCCTGGGCGTAGCCGGTGGTGAAACGCTCGTCTTGTTCGTCTTCTTCTGGCTCAAAGAACTCCTCGCGCACCTGTAGCCAGCTTTTGCCCAGCAGCCACACCAGCCCAGCGCCTGCCAACAGGCCGCCAGCGTGGGCCATATAAGCAACGCCGGTTGCGCCGGCGAACCAGTAGTCATATATTTCTTTGCCCAGCCAAACGGGCAATATGGCCAAGGCTGGGGCTCGGAAGTAGTTGAAGTACACGCCAAGAAAATAGAAGAAACGGATTTTCTGTAAGCCGTAAATGGCCACATACATGCCCATCAGCCCGGAAATCGAACCGGATGCGCCCACCAGGGGAATATAGCTGCCTTGGGAAAAGGCGGTGAAAACGACGCCAGACAGAGCGCCACACACCAGGTAGGCCACTAGAAAGGGCCCAGGGCTTTTTCAACCGTGAAGCCCAGCAGGAACAGGAAGACCAGGTTACCAATGATGTGCCCCCAGCCTCCGTGCAAAAACTGGTAGGTAACCAGGGTGTATAAAGACAGCTTCGCGGGGATCAGGCCCAGTTGCTGGGCACTCAGGCGCTGGAGGTAAGTTTCTTCAATGATTGTGCGCTGTTCCATCCAGCGCACCCGCTCAGCCGGCGCCCATATCACATCGCGGTTCTGTAGCAGGTACTGATAGAACTCTCGATCCATAAGCAGACTAACGGAAAGCCAGAAACTCTCGTTTTGTGCCCTCAGTGCTTGGAACTGTTGTAGATCAAGAGCTAGCTCATCTTCGCCTTCAAAGCGGATTTTTCGCTGCAAGTAATCCTCGTATGCAGGCCCTTCCAATAACAACAAGCCCGAGTCCGCATAGACATCCACCGCCTGTTCCAGCTTGCGGCTGTCTCCGCCCTGATAAAACAGAAAAACCAGAACACAGGCGAGCATTAACCCGAAGGTGACCCAAGGCGGCCGCTTCCAGTTAACGGCGTTTTCAGCAGGTATAATCAGCATGGGCGGTCACAATTCATCATAATCTGTCCCTGAAAAACTGTTTTTTATCACAGTAGTGTCTTATTTTCGCGCTTAAATGGCTTTCAGCGTGAAGGTCATATCGACCTTTCGCCAATTGCCGTTATTTCTGCTCCGGCTAATAGTAAGCAGGAATAACAAGAAAAACCGGAGACTTGAAACAAGGATACTGCTGATGACCGTACTCGTATTGGACAACCCAGAGTTGATTGCCAAAGCTGCCGTTGCATCCGGCTTTCACGCGGCCAACTTTTTGGCTGGCAGCACGCGCCCACACCGAATGAAGTTTCACTACGGTTTTAATAAACACGCACTGGACAGTTCAGACAGGGCGATTATCCGGCAGCACGCAGTTTATCTAAGCCAGTACCCAGCCGTCAGCGTTCGGATTCATGGTCACTCTGATAATTTTAGTGCGGAGGATTATAACCGTTTTCTGTCCAGACTGCGGACTAGCGCAGTCGCCAGACTTCTGATTGAAGAGGGCGTCGCCGAATCGCAGATTCTGGTTGCAAACTGGGGGTCTGCCCGCCCTCTGGCAACACTGGACGACCGAGCAGCCAACCGCCGGGTAGAGTTGGAATACTTGGATCACGATATTGCGAAAGCACTTTAGATGGGAAGTCTAAGAAAGTAAGAACTCCTCCGGGGCCCAAGTGGAAGGCCCCGGAGGGTTTAGATCACACAATCAGCCGTATACGTGCCAGACATTCCATAACAGCAGAACCGCCGCCGCCAGAATGGCCAGCCAAGTCAGCACCATACCAAGTGCGCGCGCCTTGTGCGTCTCACCCTTGCCATTAAACATACCCCAGGCATGCAGAATGCGGCCAACCACTAAGGTCATGCCTGTCCAATAAATGAGGCCGCTGGCCACGCCATTCAGCTCAGCAATAGCCAGCATGATGAGCCCTAGCGGTGCGTACTCCACCAGGTTGGCGTGGGTGCGAACGGCTACCTGGAAATCACGATCTTCGGTTACGCCCAGGCCCTTGTTGTACTTCAGGCGAAACTTCACCACATGGGCAGAAAGCACCAGCAATAGAATACCAAGAACTGCAGCAAACACTCCGGTAACAGGTACAATCATATTCAGCTCTTGCCTCTATTTGCGGGGTTTTTTTAGGGTTTATTAAACAGAATAATTCGGCCTCGCAAAGACTGCCCTGTTTTCATGGACGCTTCAACTACTTCACAAAGAAGCGATAGCCTCGGCCATCTGTTGGTGGCAGCGTTGGATCAAATCTGGAACATCTTCAATGGTCAGGCCGATCGTTTCCACCGGCGGTAAAATCCGGATCGCCACTGGCTCCCGCTTGCCACACCAGTCCGTGGTTTTGTTTCGATACTGGGCATTGCAAATCATAACGATCGGCGCCCCTGACGTCACGGCCGCATAAAAGGCGCCTTTTTTGAACTTCTGTAAGCCACGGCCCTTGCTACGGGTGCCTTCTGGGAACACCCATAGGCTTTTGCTGTCCTGAGTAATGGCGTTGCTGATTTCCTGCATAGCCGCAACGGATTTTCGGGAGTGAGCGCGATTCAACATCACATTGCCGCCCAGCCAAAATACCTGTCCAAAAAATGGCAACCAGATCAGGGCTAACTTCCCAACGGTCACCGTATGCGGCGGCATTAAATCGGCCATCACAAACAAATCATCGTTGTACTGATGGTTTGCGATGACCACAACAGGCCGGTCCTTGGGCAGGTTCTGCGCACCTTCAAGGGGTCGCTTCATGCCCAGTATCGCCCGCCCAACACGCGCCATTGTCCATCCCAGCAACCTGTTATTGTCCGGGTTAAAGGGTCGTAAAATATAAAACGGCAGGGCGCACATACACAGCAATGGAACACTCAACCAGGCCAATAAACTTCTTAACACACCCATGCGGAAAACTCTGTAACTGGATTTTGGCGCACAAGTGTACGCCAAGCTTATAGCCCTGCAACAGTGTCATTTTGTTCCAATAAACCCGAATCAAGTGAACCCAGTCTGAGAGAGGTCTGGCTGAGGTTACCATCAGCCCGAGCTTCCACCACATACCGCAGCGGGCCGCCTGCATCCATACTGTCGAACGGATAGCAGGTAACCAGCAGCAGGGTATCCGCGGCCAGGTTGCTGGTATCAATGAACTCCGAGCGACTGTCCACAACTCTTGTCTCACGCACCTTGTATCCCTGCCACCGGCCGTCCCGGCCTTGCAGCTGAAGCTTATTGCCAGGCTTCAACTGTTTCAGGGGCCGAAAATGCGTGTCCCTGTGGCCAGCAATAATAACCGCGCCTTGCGCGCCACCCACCCCCATCATCTGGCCGGGACCAAAGGCCAAGCTCTCTCCATGCACGCCAGCCAACACAATCATCGAGTCGCCTAGCTCGGGCATGGATAACTTTGCCACCGGCCAGGTATCGGCCCAGGGCCACGGCCGGGATTCCGTCTGCCGAGCCTGGCTTTGCGCCCAAGCAATCTCTAGCAGCTCCTGCGCCATCACCGCCTTCAGGGGAATCCACAAGCCAAAAACCAACAGGGCGGCAGAACTGGTCATTAATGTCAGCAGCAGTCGGTTCATGGGTATGCCCGCCTTTGCAGCAGCACAATGGCGGCCGAGAACATCAGGCCAATCAAGCCCAGCACGATAAGCAGAGGCGCTGACGTAGCCGTTTGCGGGTAGCGCGTCATGCCAGGCTGGCTTCCGGCGGGCCGCAGGGTTGGCACATTGTCTTTTAACAAAGCGCTGTCGGAAGCCCTCGCCGGTGTTGAATCCACCGCCACAAAACTGGTGTACGGCGACATCAGATTATGCTCAACCGCCAGCTTGGTGACCTCTGCTTTGTCCGGTTCCTGAGCCTGAACCCGTGCTTCATCCAACAAACTATCAATCTTCTCCCGGGCCCAGTAGCGATGCAGGCCAGTGCCAGACGCCGCCTGCTGCAAATCCAGGCTCCGTTGCCACGTCGCGCCGCCCGGCAACGTCCCTGAAACACTCAACTCACCGGCAGCCGGCACACCTCGCACCACCTGCACTAGAGGCTCACCCTGAAACAAATCACCGGGGCGAAGCGGAAAACTGTCATCAAATGCGGTTGCCGACTGGTTCGGCCAACTCATTTGGATATCCGTCAGCACCGGCGCCTCCATGGCTGCAAACAGCCGAGCCAGAGGGCCACTGATATCCGCAAGATCCTGCACAGCGGTATAGCTGCCACGCCCCCAGCGAGCAGCCTCTCGCATAAAGTGCCTGTTAGGTGCCGATCCTATAGCAACCGTGAATAACCGATGGCCGCCTAGCTGACGACGGATCTGACTAAACAGCGCTGGCTCATTGCCAACCGCGCCATCAGTCATAAATACCACCTGCTGCACCCTCGACGACTCATCTTCCGACAGCTCACCTACACCACTGTCGTAACTTTGCAGCGCCATAGTCAGAGCCGGCGCCATTTCCGTGCCGCCGCCAGCCTCCAGTTTGCTTACATACTGACGTGCCCGGGCCAGGTTGTTGGCGTTTGCTATGACCGGTTGCATAAACAACCCATGGGGCTGGGAATTGAACTGAATCACGTTAAACGAATCACCAGGCGCCAGCGTCTCCAGCCCCAGCTGCAACGCTTCCCTCGCCTGCCGGATGGGCTCCCCCGCCATAGAGCCAGACGTATCAATCACAAACGTCAGCGCCCGTGGCAAACGGGTTTTCCCAGCCCGCCCTGGCACCACCATTGCCAGCAGATAATCTTCACCCTCCCAACGCTGATGAAAAACCGCTGCCCCAGGTTCCTGACCTGCAAGAGGCTGCCAACGCAACACAAAATCCCGATCCATCACAATATCCCCCGCCTGGGGTTGAACCGTCACCACCTGACCATCCTGTTGAGTGGCTACTTCATGGCTGGGGCTAGACACCCGCGCCAACGGAAGACCCGCATCAATCGTGAACTGAACCGAAGCCCGGTGGCTATCCACAGACACATCGGCCACATCCACCGTAAACGGACTAATGGCACCGGCGTCCGGCACCTCAGTGGTCGGCACAGCCCAACCACCTTCCCACTGTTGCGGCGTATCAGCCAAAGGCTCACCCGGCATGTACCTTGGCGTTAACGTCGTCGGCAGGCTCAGCTCAAAAACCCCATCCTGATACCCCACAAGCTGCTGATAGTTAAGCTCCACACTCACCTGCGCACCGGGCGGAATATTCGCCACCCGAGTGGTGAACAGATTCGGCCGTTGCTGCTCAACCGTTGCAGCCTGATGCCCTGAATCCTTCGCTTTTTCATAGGTTTTCTTCGCCTCCTCACGGGGCTGAACCTCGCCCACAATGGTTCGCTCCCCTACCTTCATTGTCAGCCCGTACACACTGGCTTTCTCCGGAAGCGGAAACACGAACACGCCTTCGCGCCACTGATCACTCGTGTTGCGAAACGTGCGCACCAGTTTGCTGTCTGCAATCAGCCCGCTGACCCGAACATCAAACTCACTCCCCAACATCAACGCCGGCTCCTGCCACTGGCCCTTGCCATCCACGAAGTGCAAAACACCCGCCGTATCCTCGTTGCCTGTGCTGGCCTCTGCATAAAGCGGCTGAACAAACAAAATCAGCAACATCGCCATCCACAAACTAACCCCTTCCATAAAGCGCCGAACACGAAGCTTGCTCGCCCCACTGTGCCCTCGCGTGAGGTGGCACCTGCCTCCGAAACCGTGCGGAGCCATGGATGGCGGAGCCGAGCGTACAGGGAAGTATTCACAGCGTGTTTCGGAGGCAGGTGCCACCTTGCGGGAGGGCGGGCTCTGAAGAAACGATACAACGCTATGCTTCGAAGATATGGCAGAAAACATCATGACAAGATCCTTTAGCTGCATGACTAAACAAGACCTAGCCATTTCAACAACCCGAAAAGGAACTCCCGTGGCAGAATCAAACATTCCACCCACAAAAAATGATGAATTATGACAACACCGCACGCTAACCTTGTTCTTACCGCCCGCCGTGTTTAAATAGACCCTCATCGCCCACGGATAGCAGCTTGAATCATGAAAAAACACCTGGTCCTGATCGAGGACGAACCCGCCATCCGCGACAACTACCGCGCCGCCTTTGAACGCCGGGGGTATCGCGTATCCACCTACGGTGACCGCTCGTCCGCCTGGCAGGTGCTGCGCCAAAGCCTGCCCGACCTCGCCATTATTGACGTCGGCTTAGGAGACGAACCCGAAGGCGGGTTTACCCTGTGCCAAGACTTGCGTTCACTGTCTGGAACACTACCCATCATCTTCCTGACTGCCCGCGACAGCGACATTGATTCCGTACATGGCCTGCGCTTGGGTGCCGACGACTACGTCACCAAAGACATGAGCATGGAACACCTGCTGGCACGAGTAACCGCCCTACTGCGCCGGGCAGACGCTTGGGCAGAAGCCCTGCAAAAACCAGACGAAGTGGTGAACCGTGGCCGCCTCAACCTCAACGTTGACCGTATGACCGTCGCCTGGGATCAAGCCGCGATAGACCTCACCGTGACCGAATTCTGGATGCTACACGCACTGGTTCAGCACCCCGGCCACGTGCGCAGCCGCGACCAACTGATGGAAGCTGCCAGCACGTTTCTGGACGACAACACCGTGACCTCCCACATCAAACGCATCCGCAGCAAATTCCTGCAACTCGACAGCACCTTCGACGGCATCCAGACCGCCTATGGCATGGGCTATCGATGGAATGCTCGTGAGCTCTGATTCGTGACCCTCAAGCGCCAACTCTTTGTTGCCAGCCTATTGATGCTACTGATCCCTTGGGCCGGCCTACAGTTTGTGCTGGAACTGGATCAAGCTCTGCGACAGCAGGCGCTTCAACAGTTGCAAGATCAGGCCGAACGATTGGCACAGACGGCCGGCGACCTCAGCCTCGGCTTGCCCGCCGTTGCGCCTCAAGCGCCCGCTATTTATGTAGAAAACCTTCGCAGCTCCCTAAACCTGGACGGCTATAGCGACGACTGGCCCGGTTACGACGAGGCGGAACAGTTCCAGCTTTGGCAGTCGAACGAACTACCCACTCAGCCTGAGAAAAACACAAACAAGCCCACCATGCGCTGGCAGGCCGCTACCGACCAACGCCACCTTTACCTATTGATACACATCAGCAACCACCGGCCGCTATTTTTTAATCCTGGCGCACCCGACCTGCCCCATGATCGTCTCAGGCTATGGCTGGAGCCTGCAAACGGAAACCTGAATCCAAGTGTTCAACCGACCGGCTGGCTCATCCGCACCCCCGCACCCGGCAAGGTATACGCCACTATTCAGAACCCTGGCTCCGTTACCTCAGACACCGAACCAAAACCGGACTACCGGGTTAAGGGTTACTGGCAAAGCGTGGGCACCGGCTGGCAACTTGAACTGGAACTGCCCAAACCACCGCAAGGTAGTCGCCTGGGGTTTGCCGCCCAACGACAGGGCACCTCAGATACGGTACAAACAACAACATCCACAGACCCGCTACCAGTTCTGGTGGCACGCAAACCTGAGCTGGAGCGACAACTCACTCCGGGGATGGACAGAGGCCAAAATGCCCGGCTGGTGGAGCCAGCAGGCTGGGTAATCGCGCAGCAGGCAACGCCTTCGAGGCTGACACGGACAGAGTTTGAAGCGCTCAGCCCTTTACAGATAGTTGAGCACACCAGTCTAAATGCGTTGCGTGCGCTGGTGCAGTTTTATCAACCTAACCCCGTAACCATAGCCGCCAACACAAACCGGCTAAATATGGACAGCCTGCCAAGCGAAGGGCTTGTCCGCCATGAAGACGACAGCGTCTGGCTGATGGCCACAAAACCCGTGTTCGGCGGCCGAACTCTGGTGCTTGAGCAATCCCTTGATCAGCTACTAACCCTTTCCGGCTCCACCCTAGGCTCGGTCATTGCCCGTAGCACCCTTATTATTGTCGGCCTGACATTGGTGTTGCTGGGCTACGCCAGCTGGTTGTCCTGGCGTATAGCCCGTTTACAGCGCGCAGTCAGCGCCAGTATTGATCAGGACGGCCGGATTACGGGCACTTTGCCGAGTTCCGGAGCCAGCGATGAGCTAGGACAACTACAGAATCATTTTGCCCAGATGGCCGACAGGCTGCACGGCTACAACCGCTATTTGGAGAGCTTTTCTCAGCGCCTATCCCACGAGCTCAAAACTCCCGTGGCCGTGGTGCGCTCATCCCTGGAAAACCTCACCCACAGCGAAACAGACAAAGAGCGCTCTCAGTACATCGGGCGCGCGGCTGCAGCGACCGAACGTTTGCGGAAAATTCTTAATGGCATGAGCGAGGCAGCCCGACTGGAACAAAGCTTTGATCACGCAGACAAAGAAGCGTTCGATCTGGCTGATGTCATCGGCCAGGCAACAGCGGCCTACCAATCCCTGGACGAGCATCACCAATTTGACTACGCAGGGCCAGAATCTGGCATAAGCCTGATGGGTTCCCCAGAAATGATTGTGCAACTGCTTGATAAGCTGGCAGATAACGCCAGGGATTTCACTCCGCAAGATGGCCGGATTCAGATCGGCCTTGAACAAACACAGACCCACACCTGCCTGTCCGTATTCAACGAAGGCTCAGCACTGCCAGACAACCCGGACACCAGTATCTTCAGCCCTTTCGTGTCCGTGCGCGAAGGCCGAGAAGAAGGCCACTTGGGCCAAGGTCTGCTAATTGTCCAGCTGATCGCGGATTTTCACGGTGGTCGTGTTGAAGCGGGAAATGAAACCCGAAACAACCATGAAGGTGTTTGTTTTCGGGTTACGGTTCCGGCGGCCCATTTTTAACCCAATAAAAAACCCGGCATGGAAGTGACAGGCTTCAGCCAAAGTTCTCATCTCCGGCAAACTGCCGGAAAAATTGCTGCGCCGTGCGGCCATTGCGGACGCCCTTGGAAGTTGCAAACCGGATGGCTTCACGGTGCATGTTTTCCTTGTCAGCAATGTTCGGAAACAGGGCGTCCACGGCTTGCAGATAGATCTCTTGCGAGAAAGCATAAAAGGAAAGCTGCAAACCAAAGCGGTCAGCCAGAGAAACCTGTTCTTCTATCGCTTCCGCAGGGTGTATTTCCCCATCTTTGGCCTTGCTGTTGAGGTTGTCGGACATAAATTCCGGCATTAAGTGGCGGCGATTTGACGTAGCGTAAACACGAACGTTCTCGGGGGGCAGTTCAAGAGAACCTTCAAGCACACTCTTCAGAGCCTTGTAACCAGATTCGCCCGCATCAAACGACATATCATCACAGAATATGATGAAGCGAAATGGCAGGTCACAGACGTCATCCACAATTTCTGGCAAATTCACCAGGTCGTCCTTGTCCACCTCTATGACTCGCAGCCCCTGCTCTTGATAACGGTTAACCATGGCTTTTATGAGGGAGGACTTGCCGGTACCTCGAGCGCCCCATAGCAGCACATTATTTGAAGGCTCGCCTGCGAGAAACCGCTCAGTGTTGCGCGCCAACGCCTTTTGCTGACGATCAATTCCGGTCAGAGAATCCCACTGAACTGAATCCAGTCTCCGCACGGCCCGCAGACCTGCGCGATGGCGGCGCCAGACGGCTGCGGGAGTCGATGACCAGTCAAAAGGTTGATTTCCTGACATAAGCTCTCTTCCTGTTCAGCTGTTTAAAGACGTGAACTCCGGCTCATTACCGGCACGTCTGTAGAAGAGTACCAGTAGAAGAGTACGAGCATAACTGTAAAGGCTTCAGGCAAACTATTGAGGAGGGGATAAACAAAAAACGGTGCAGAGGCTAGGCCTCTGCACCGTTTCGGGGGTCATACTAGCGCTGATCAGAACTGGAATTTCAAACCAACCTGAGCGGTATCAAACTCTGGATTGTCGTTGCTCAGCTCGCCATGGAAATCTTTCTTATCAATATCAACATTGTAGCGGTTGTATTCCAGGAACGTAGTGAGATGCTCGGTAATGCGGAAGTCGACACCAACACCGATAACCGGGCTTACGTCATCATATGTCTCGTCCTCATCAAATGCATCTACATCAAGTGCGGCTGCAAATGCACCGGCTTTGGCATAGACACCAAAACTGCTTGTTACTGGTAAGCGGCCAACCGCAACAAGAGCAGCACCTTTAAGCTTGGCTCTGGTATCGTCTTTACCGAAGTTGCCGAAATCTACATAGTTCGCTTCGAGCGCAAAGAACTGGTTGAACTGGTAACCGACCCCAACACCGTAAAGATCATTCGAGTCATCGAAATCTCCACCATGACCTTTATAACCACCATAGCTACCCTGAATGTATGGGCCGGCTTCATCACGATCAGAAGAGCCCTGGGCGAACGCCGCGGGAGCTGCGAATACGCTGGCAGAAAGTACAGTAGCGCAAGCAATGCGAGCTTTATAGTTCATAGCGTTTCATCCTCATTGGTTAAAATCCATTCGTCATCGCATTCGTGGGTAGCTGAACCGAGTCGCCTACCGCCCTGAATTGCATGGAGATACCCTAGCGTCTGAGCGCAAAAACGTAAGTTAAAAAAACACTACAGCCTGTTCATTATTTCTTAATTATTTTTGGAAAATTAGTTATATAACCTATAATTATTAATTACTTAAAAAGTTAACGGAGACATAAAAAAACGGCCTGAGACGTCAGACCTGTAAGGGTTTTCCATAACAATCGAAGGGGCGTAAAGGACTATTCTGCGGGCGTTTTTTCGGCGGGAGCCGCACTCGTCTTGTTCAAATCGTCCGTTTTCGGGGAAGTGGAGTCGGCTGACTGGCGCATCATCGACATGCCGCCTTGAAGCAACAATTCTTTTAACCGTGGATCACTCTGTTCTGCCACACCCGCAGCAAAAGCCAGTGCAACAGCTTCAAGCGGATTACGAGTGATCACAGAACGCAACACAGCAACGGGCGACTCGGAAGCCGTGTCAGATTTACTTTTTTTAGTGCTTCGCGACGCTCTGACAGGGCCGGCCAAGCGGTAAAAAATTAGCGCCAGCAAGCACAGACATGTCAGCCCCGTGATGGCCATAGCGCCCGGCTCGCCCACAAGGGGAGCCAGGGCCAGAGTCGCTGAGCCGACCAGCAGATAAAAGCCGGTGATCAGCAGCGCTGTAAGCAAGACCATCGCCAGCATCACTCCAATAACAGCTGCAATAGCCTTACGAATAGCGCCTTTA
>JBQCZX010000003.1:11788-56267 GCA_052089485.1 Marinobacter sp.
ATAGCTGCAGAGTCAGGCAGCATCAGCGATCTAGCATCTTGCCTACAACGATGCCGGCCAGGAACATGAGAATAATACTGAGAAACGGTCTTTCCTCAATTTTGTGCTCAACACTCTCCACGCCTTTCGATCCAGCTTCGGTGGCACGATTAAGTGCTTCATCGCCGCGCTTGCGCAGCTGATCCAATACCGAGCGAGTTTCGCGACTGATTTCGTCTTTCAAGTTATTGGCGCGATCCTTCTGACCGTCCGCAACCGCTTTGCTCAACGCCGCAATATCGTCGCGCAGCACCTGAAGATCCTCTTTGACATTGGCATAATCACCTTGTGCTGTTTGCTTATCCATGGCCTATCTCCTAAGCGAATCACTGATGTTTTTTTGAAAAATGGCCGAGAAAGGCCATTTTATGATCACAGCCACAGGGCTGTTCACAAACAACTCTAGCATACGCGTGTAAATCCGTAACTGTACACAGATGCCGCAGGCAATACGGTTGCTTCATCAGGGCCCTGGCAATTCCGGCTCGTCGTCACGCACACGCAAAAAGCTTGCGAAGCGTGGTAAGCCGGTTGCTGTGAGGCCATAGTACTTGAAGGTTATGCGAGTCCCTGGGGCGGGCGGGCGGGCGCGCAGTTCATCGCTGAATCCGGTTCCTATACGAAAGCGGCGACCGCTCGGAAGCTCTACCCGCAAGGCCCCCATTATGCCCTGCAAGCGACCTTTGCCGGGCAAATGCTCGACCACCAAAGCTTCTGCGTCGTTAAACGTTTTCACTTTCAGCAAATCGTCGGAGCGACCCGCTTCGTACTGGCTCCCCCGCCGTTTAAGCATCAACCCTTCACCTCCGTTGGCGACCACCTTATCCAAACGAGCCATCAGCGCGTCGTGAGAAGTAGCGGGTTTCTGTTCTACAAGCGCCAGGTAACGGGAGTCTGTCTTTTCTATCAAGGCTGTCAGCTGTGCGTATCGCTCGTGAAACGGTCCCGACGCCGGCAAATCGAAAACATGAAACCGAATATCGCGCCACTCACCGTTCACCGGCAGCCGTTTGCGCGCCGCCCCCGAAAGCTCTGAGAATCGTTGTCGGCCCATCCACAACTCCCCGTCTAGTGGAACGGTAGGGAAATCTGCAACAAACCAGTCCGGTGCTTGATACACATTGCCGTTGCGAGACAAAAACCTCCGGCCATCCCAGTAGGCTCTTACACCATCAAGCTTCTCGCTGACCCAATAATCCTCCAGCTCAACTCCCTTCTGATAGGTGTTAGCAAGGGGCACCGGGGGCTGGCCAGCCATGCCGACCGGGGCTACGATCAATAGCAAGGTCAACAGCGAAGCCGGTCGCAATAACCTGAAAGCAATCCTTGGGAATTTGGCCAGCATTTTCTCTCCCTCTACTCTTTAGCCCAGGTTGGCCACAGGCTCTGCTGCACCACATTCAAAGCACGATTACTCAATACAGGCTGCGAGGAATCTGGTATCCCGACAACAACTGCTGAGTGAACGGGTTGGTATTGCTTGCCGCGTGCAGGCGGTAACGCATTTCACCGTCATCAACCTGAAAGCGAACATCCACCGCGCTGCTGCTGACACCGGTTATGTCGGCCTTGTCTAGCAGCCGGAACAATGCCCAAGGCCCGCTCTGGGAAATACTCCGTGGTGAGCGATTCACCTGTACCGGCACCAGAGTGATCCGGCTTTCAACCGTATCTCTCAGGGTGTTGGGCCATACCAATGGAATGCTCTGGCGGGGGCCGTGGCTGAACTCCACCAATTGGCCATCCAGATTCACAACACTGCGGCGCTTGTTAGAGGAAAGGTTGAGGGGCTCCAGGGCAAACTCTACGTCCAGCGTGCCGCTGCGAGTGAAATAGGCGCTGCGGATTTTATCGGCGTTACCTAAAGACGCAAGCACATCCCGACGCACCAGCCCGACCCGGCGCGCATCGCCCACTTGTTCTGGGTGATCCTCCAGGAACAGTTTCAAGTTCTCTTTGTAGAACGTGTCTAAAACGCCACCTGGCGCAAAAAACCGCTCGAAATCCTGTAAAGCGACATCGCGGCCTGCATTGGCGTTAAACGGGTAATGCCTGGCCAGATTTTGCTGAAAAGGCTGATAAACCTCCCGATACCACTCCCGCTCAAGCTGAGCCACAGCCTGATCCAACAGCACACGCCAGCTTTCCGTAGCCAACCGGGTCAGCAGGCGGTTGATGGGCTCGGGCTGATGGCCCGCCATTCGTTGCAGAGTGAAAATCGGATCCGCACCCTGCAAGCCCATTCTGGCCCGGGCTGCATTAAGGGCAGCTTTACCCTTGTCTGGTGCCTCTTGAATATTGCGCATATATTCGTGTAAATCGGTCACCACCAGCATGATTTGCTCAAGCCCGGTAGGTTGATCTTCGTGCTTGCGAGTAAGCTGGTTGAGGGCCGTAAACTGGCGTTCGATATTCTGCAACATACGGAAGTGGGCGGATTGCTCAAGCAGCTCCCGCGCCGCCCCATTGCCCCCTTCAACCGCAGGTGTCAGTTTGGTATTGAGGCGAACCTGCCCAAGTAACCGGGCCAGAGGTTCATGGCCACCGGTCAGGCTTTCCAGTACACGCACACCGTGATTCAAATCTTCAAACTGCTGGATATCGACCCGACTCAAAGCTACGCGCCAGGCGTTGGCGTAATGCTCGGCATAGAGGTTCTGCAAACTGGCTTGCAGCTCTGCTTCATCGGCTTTGCTGAAGTCCACATTATCCCGGCGCCCCAGCACCCAAGCGTCTACCAGGGCAAGTTCGGTAACCGCGCCCGATTTGCGCAGGAACCATTTTTCGAAGCCGTCCCGGGTTAGCAAGGCAGGAATGCTCAAAGGATCCGATGTTGGTTCGCCATACTGATCCACGCGCTCGAAGACGTTACTGAACGCCGGGCCAGAGGTTCGGGCAAGATCGGTAGGCTGGCTGAATTCCCGGCCCGCCTCAATCTCCAAATCCCGGTACACACGATCTGGTGTCGACATCTGCCCGAGTTCGTGTTGCGACCACTGCACGCTGCTCTTGAATGGCGCAAGCGCCATATCTGCGGTTACGTCACCGCTGCCCGCCTGATCAGCCAGATCGGTGTGGGCCATGGCATAATCAAGATGCGCCAAAAGCCTTTGCTGAACATCGCGCTGGCCGGGAAATGCATGCTGCCAGTATTCACTCATGTAGGTGGTGACAATATCGTTGCGCCGGCCACTGGCATCGTAGAGCATTCGCAACACACGCAGATTTTCAAGGCGTTCCGGGCTGTCGTCTGGCGCCCTGCTCATGTCACCCATTACACCGAACATCAGCGCGGGCAGGTACTGGTAAGCCAGCATATCCAGGTAGGACGCTTCCACTTCCGGCCCTACCTTATGGCCCTGGTAAAGCCCCATGTCACTGATTAGCAGCCATTGTTTTCGATGGTCTCCGAACGCCAGTGTGGCCTGGCGTAGCTGATCCAGCGGCTCAAGCAGGTTACGGCCAGTGGTGTCTGGCTCGTAACCCACCGGTTGCCAATTATCGATGAAGCTTTGCACGCGCATCTCAACCGAGGCGGCCGCGTCGGCGTTCTTTATAAAGTAATGCTGCCAGCCTGCGGTCATGCCCGCGCCGGCACACACGGCAACCACGGCGGCGACAACTAACCGGCGCTGACGGCTACGCACAACCCGACGGTTATCCCCGGCAAGCCCGGCTTCGGGATAGATAATCCCGGGAAACAGCGACTGGGTAAACAGGCTTGCAGACTGACCCGTGCGCTGGGCTGGCTGAATAGGGCCGGATACCTGGTAATGACTGGCAGCAGCACAGACAAAGGCATCTTCCGGCACACCTTCTTGCACCACAGAAGTGAAGTATGTACCCCGAACGAGGGCGGGCGTTGAGAAGGCATCTGCCGACAGAAGGCAGCTCAGAAAGGTTTCAAGTGCTGGCTTCATGCCGGCCAACTGTCGAGTGAATGAGTAGACCGCCGACCTGTCTTCAGAGTCACGGGTGCTGGCAAGTACGTCAGGTAAACGCTCATTCAGCCGTGCGACCATCTCGCTGAAGCGCTCCGAGAATTCATTCAGCCAGTCATCGTTATCTAACTGACCTTCCAGCCGGAAAGTAAACCCAAGAGCCTGCTCTTTCTCCTGCTTGCTGAGGCTACGAACAAATGAACCGAAGCCATAAAGCAGATCCATTTTGGTAAAGGACACATACACCGGTAGGCGCGAGCCTATCTGCTCCATCAGTTCTCTTAGTCGCGTTCGCAGCAAAATAGCATGGGCCTCGCGCTGCTCCGCGCTCGCCGTGCTCAGCCTCGCCAGATCCACCGCCAACACCACACCATTGAGCGGGCGCTGGGGGCGATTGCGTTCTAGCCACTGGATGAAATGCCCCCAAAGCCGCTGCTGTATTTCCCCTGCAGCGCTCTTATTCTGGCTGATGCTCTGATTCTGGCTGAAGCTCTCGCTTTGGCTCAGTAGTTCGCCATCGGGATCAATCAGTACGCCGTTATCGCCTATCCACCAGTCGAACCCAAACGGATTTCGATCCGCACGATTATTACGAGTAACATTGGTCAGGGTATAGGTCTGTCCAGAGCGCTGGATAAGGCTGGTTTTTCCCGCATCCTCCAGCCCCATGACCAGATACCAAGGTAGGCGATAGACGCCCCGGCGCCCCGGAAGGTTGTTCTTTAAGGCAGCGAGCTGACGGTCGAGCAACCGCTGTTGCCGGCGCTCCATGGGCAAAACCGGGTCTTCCTGCTCTTGTTGCTCTTCGGCTTTGGACGCATTAACTTTGCCCAAACGACGAGCCAACACGGCACCCCAGATCATGGCAACCAGCAACACAACACCCAGCGTAACCAGCGCCCGCATCTGCCAAGCCGCCAGCGGAAATTTTCCACCAATCTCCCACTTTGGCCCAAGCCACCAGGTAGCAACCAACAACGCAACCAGGCCCAAGGCCAGGGTAAAGGGTGCCGCGTTTCGAACGTATGGCAGTAGCCAGCGACCGATGAGTAAAGCTTTTCTCCACATGGTATCCATTCCTGCTGTTTATCCGTAATGAGTCAGTATTTCGACTGGTTAACTCGCTAATCTGATATTGACGCTCAGAGCTCTCAGGACAGCCGTTCAAGTTGTTTTAGTAGAGCTGGCTCCCAGTCTTCAATCGCCAGACCGCCTACCTGCTGCTGTAAATCCTGGATTTGCCGGGTGGCCAGACCAACCAGGCCTGCGTCTTTCAACAGCCGCGCCGATGCCAGGCGCCAGTAGAACTGTTCCCGCAACTCCCGGGCTTCCCCCAACCCCTCTTCCAAAAGCTGCATCGCGGGTGCCAAACCTTTCTGGGCGCCCAGTTCCCGTGCCGTGTCATAGGCCTGTTCCCAAGGGCTTGCACTGCCGCCGGACTGACTGGGTGTAGAAGCCGACCAGAGCCATTCCTGGGCGTCTGGGGATAGAAAGGGGGTACCATCGTTAAAGGTCAGCTCCGCCAGCTGAGGCAGCTTTTCCACAAACTCATCGGCGGCGG
The DNA here is from genome assembly GCA_052089485.1 of Marinobacter sp. GTDB lineage: Bacteria > Pseudomonadota > Gammaproteobacteria > Pseudomonadales > Oleiphilaceae > Marinobacter. Next base: position 17,330 of record JBQCZX010000003.1, read on the forward strand.
CACGAATGGCGTCAGCACAGCTTTCACAGCCCAAAGCAGAGGCCACGCTTGCACTAAGCCAATGCCCGTCCAACCAGAACGGGCTGACCGACAGGCTTTGTTCAATGCGTTGCCACAGCGCCTGATCCGGCGATTTTTCCAAGGCTTCGCGGTATTGCGCCACGCGATCCGAGCTGACCGCCGACAGATCGGAGCGTTTGCCGTCCCGGGTTGGCGGCACGGATGTAATGCTCTGCCAGATGGCGTACCGGCGAATCTGATAGCCCAGGGGGCGCTCCGGTTCGGTTCCGGTTAGCATATCTGCCACTTTCAACAGGCTCTGGCGGGTAGCCCGCTCATTGCTTGGGTCTAGTGTCAGGGCGCCGAGCGACGCATTGGCTGACGTTGTCGAGGGCGCTGCGTTTGTCTTAGTACCGGCTGCAGCTACGGAAGAACTGGCCTCTGAGCCTTTCCCGGAGCTGGCTCCGGTTTCTTGGGACTGGGGCAGTTTTTCGACTGCCCGCTTTAAATCCGCCAGTGCGTCGTCGGGCAATTCTCTCTCTTGCGCTTGGGCCTGGAGTTTTATCAGTACCTCAAGGCAGAAACTGCGGCCATCTCCCACGCTGGTATCGAAGGATATTCCTGCCACACCTTTGGCTGCGCGCTGAAGCATCTGGGTGAATATCATCTTCCTCGCCCGCTTACCCTTATCACCAGGGTACGGCCAGGCTTTTTCCCACCAGGTTTCCAGTACTCGGTTCAATAAGTGAATCGACAGCGCAAAGCGCTCTCCATCGCCACCGCGCTGCAAGGCAATCAGAAGAAAACCCAGAACCTTCAAGTCTTTGCTGCGAGCAGACAGAATTTTCAGGGATTCGCTCTCAACCTTGCCCCAATCAATGGCGGTGTGGGAAAGAGAACCGATTTTCATGACTTCGTCCTCAAGGAATCCGAGGGCGGCGTCCTCTCCCAGAGCGATACCTGCGGCCAACTCGCCTTCTAGCGGCGCAACGACTTGTTCAACGTAGGGATGCTGTTCGATAACTTGCATATGTCTGTCCTTGCTTGTTCGCTACCGGCTACCAGCCGCAACTCTCGCGAAGCGGGCGAATGGCGTTCTGAAAACCCGTTAAGTCGAATAACAAACCGTCGATGCGGCTGTTTTCAGAGAAAACACGAATATCCATTTCCGGACCTATTTCCTTGACCGCCCGAATAGCGGGCAAACCACGCCCAATGCTGAGCACGTACCCGTTATCGCGCACTCGCCAGGCGTTCTGGCCCGTCGTTTCAGTGGCCCCAAGCCCAAGATTTACCCGCTCGGAGTTCAATGGTTCCGGCAACATCAGAGTAAGTTCGGTGATGTTGTTGTGGCACTGCAGAGCCAGCAAAGGCCGGGGTGGCTGAGTGCCCAGCGCTGGCACTGTAGCCAGATGACCTGCGGCCTGCCCGGTATTGCGGTAGTTAACACCACCGGCATCAGACGCTGCTTCTATTTGTGCGTAGGCTTCACGCCAGCGCCCGGAGCGGTTTAATTCTCGCAGTCTGGAATTTCGCACGGCATCGGTTTCTGGCTCCGCCAACGGCGTACCGAATACTTCGTCAAAACAGGCCAGCCGCTCTAGGCGTTGGGGCTCAACGGTGCACTGCCGAGCATCCTCCAACGGCCCTGCCTGAGCTGACACGCACACAGTTGTCAGGCTTAGTGTCGCTATACCTTGGGCCAGTGAAATGATTTTCGAATACCTCATGCTTCGGCTACCTGATACTTCAGACACTTGTGGGCTAGCGTGCGCTTCGGCAGGCCAAGGCTTTCGGCAGCTTGAGCGCGGTTGCCACCGTACTGGCGCAGGCGATCCCGAATAACGGTGGCCTCAAACGCTTGGGCGGCTGCCTTAAGATCGCGGATATCGTCCGCTTCGGGCGCAATGGGGGTGCCTGAGCTATTCGATGCAGTACCCGTAGCTTCTGGGCAGCCCTGCTCCGAAAAGAAATCCGTAAGCCTGAGCGCCTCTGGCTGAATGTCATCTCCGGCAGGGGTCTGCAAGCAGGCCAACTCGATGATGTTGCGCAACTCCCGGGCATTGCCGGGAAAGTCATAGCGTAAGAACGCCCGCAAAGCATGACTGCTGATGCCTAGCGGCCCGGCGCCTTCGCGCTCGGTATATAGACGAATGAAGTGGCGGCTGAGAGATTCAAGATCGTCCAAACGTTCGCGCAGAGGCGTGACGTGTAGCGGAAACTGGCCCAGCCGATAAAACAAATCCTGGCGAAAACTGCCCTCTTTGATGCTCCGGTGAAGAGGCTGATGGGTGGCCGCAACCAGGCGGAAATCGGAATACTGCTCCTGGCGGGCGCCAAGGGGCCGAAACTCGCGGCTTTCCAAGACCCGCAGGAGCTTGGACTGCAGGGCCATGGGCATGTCGCCGATTTCGTCCAGAAAGAGCGTGCCGCCATTAGCTTGAGCCAAAAGCCCTTCTTTGGCTTGGTCGGCGCCGGAAAAGGCACCCTTGGTATGGCCAAAGAGTTCGCTCTCCAGCAGGCTATCGGGTATGGCTGCGCAGTTGACCACCACCATAGGGCCGTCAGCACGATCCGAGAGTTCGTGAATGCCCCTGGCAACCACGTCTTTGCCGCAGCCGGTTTCGCCCTGAACCAGCACTGACAGCTGGCTGCCGGCGGCACGAACAACCTGAGCGCGCAGTGTGATCATGGATTCAGAGGAGCCAATGAGCGTTTGGGCCAGTATTTCGCAACGTTTGCGAACCGTTTCTGCATCGTGCAGGTTGTCTAGGGAGCGCTTGAGTAGGCGGCGCTGCCAAACCTGATCCCGGCTTTGCAATTGCGATACCCACTGGTGCGTGAGTAGATGCAAGAGGCCGCAGTACAGGGGCTGGGCGGTTATGCCGCTCCAATCGGATTCGTCGCGGCAGAGTACGAGTATGCCGAGGGTTCGGCCGTCGTCGCCGCGCAATGGCTCGAGCCACAGGGATTTTGGGCGGTCGCTGGCTTCAATTAGGCTCTGGAAGTCTGGGTGGTCGAGGCGGTAGCTGGCGGCGCGGGTGAGTTCGCGGGCTTTGCCGGTTTGCAGCAGATGGGCGAAGGGGTGGCTGAAGTCGCCACAGTCGAATTCGCCGGGTTCGGTCAGGTTGCTGCAGTGCAGTGTGCGGCCACTGAGGTCAAGTTCCAGTGCCCAGCAGCGGGTTAGGCCGAAGGCGTTTTCCAGCTGTGTTGTGGCGGTTTTCAGCAAAGCCGGCAGTGTTGTTTGCTGGGTCAGTGCGACCGCCAGCTCAATGCCGGTGTGCAGTTCCATCTGCATCCGTCCCATTTTTCTTTTCCCTGTTTTGTGTCTTCCTGCGGCCGTTCAGCAAGCCATCTATGGGCACCGCAGGGTTTTGAAAAACCGCCCCGCAGGCTACGCTAGGTTTCAGTTACCCTCAGATCACAATGCCTGAAAATTTGTTTTCGGAAACGCCCAGCGTTACCTGTGTAACCGGCTCTTTCGCGGCTAGCTTTTCAAGCAGCGCCAACGAAATCGGTGGCAGTAACTCACCTTCAATGATCGATTCCAGCATTCGCGCGCCATTCTCACTGCGCGTTGCACGGCTTCGGATGGCTTCAACAAGGCCGTCTTCCATGACTACCTCTGTGTGATAGCGGTCGCGAATCTGGTCGGCCAGGCGTTCCAGTTTGTCGCCGACGATGCGGTTCAGGGTGTCTTCGCCTAGTGGCAGGTAAGGCACCACTTCCATTCGGGCCAGCAGAGCTGGCTTGAAGAAGTCGGCCAGTTCCGGGTAAAGGGCCTCTTCGATTTTCTCCGGTTGTTCGGCGTGGCGAACGATGGTCTGATAGCCGAGGTTGGAGGTCAGGAAGAAGACGATGTTTTTGCAGTCGATTAATCGGCCTTCGCCGTCTGCCAAGTCGCCTTTGTCGAAGGCCTGGTAGAACAGGTTGAGCACTTCCGGGTGGGCTTTTTCTACTTCGTCCAGTAGCACGACGGAATAAGGTTTCTGGCGGATGGCTTCGGTGAGGATGCCGCCTTCGCCATAACCAACGTAGCCAGGTGGTGAGCCGATCAGGCGGGAGACTGTGTGTTTCTCCTGATACTCGGACATGTTGATGGTGGTGAGAAACTGGCGGCCGCCATAGAGCAGTTCTGCTAGCTGTACAACGGTTTCGGTTTTGCCAACACCGCTGGGGCCGACCAGCAGGAATGCGCCCATGGGACGGCCGGGGCGGCGAAGGTCTGCGCGGGCAGTTAGCAGGTGCTGATGCAGGCATTCAATGGCGGTGTTTTGGCCTTTGATATGGGCTTGCAGGTACGCTGGCAGGTGGGTGATTTTTTGTAGTTCGTCGGTGGTCATGCTGTTGACGGGGATGCCTGTCCAATCAGCGATAACTTCGGCAATCTGGCGGGTATCTACCCGGGCGTGTACCAATGGCTCGTCGGCCTGCAAATCGGCCAGTTCCTGCTCGATGGCAGCTGCTTGGTTTTGTAGGTTTGGGTGTTCTTCCAGGCCGAACTCTTCTGTCACGCTTTCGCCTTCGGCCAACGCATCTTCGATCTCTACAGGGTTCAGCAGCTGCTCCCGGATCTCAACCAGGCGGGCGACCAGTTCACGCTGGTCGTTCCAGCTCTGCTCTAGCTCCGTTGTTTGTTCGTTCAATTCGACGATGCGCTGCTCCAGTTCAGTTTCCCGATCGGCATCGACGCTCTGGCCGAGGGTGCGCTCGCGGCTGAGCAGTTCCTGCTCCATGGAGAGCTGGTGCAGTTCGCTGCGTGCGTGGCTAAGCCTGCGTGGCGGTGTGTTCAGGTTTAGGCTGACACGGGCGCAGGCGGTATCCAGCACGTCGATGGCTTTGTCCGGCAGCTGCCGGCCAGCCAGATAGCGGGCAGACATTTCGGAGGCGGCTTTCAGGGCGCTGTCGGCGATGAGTACCTGGTGAGCTTTTTCATACACGGTGCGCAGGCCACGCAGAATGTGCACAGCCTGTGCCGGGCTGGGTTCGTCCAGCGCCACCGGCTGGAAGCGACGGCTGAGGGCCGGGTCTTTCTCGAAGTATTTTTTATACTCGCGCCAAGTGGTGGCGGCGATGGTGCGCAGTTCGCCACGGGCCAGTGCGGGCTTTAGCAAGTTAGCGGCGTCGGAGCCGCCTTCGCTGTTGCCGGCGCCAATCAAAGTATGGGCTTCGTCGATGAACAGAATAATAGGGGTGGCTGAGCCTTTCACCGCCTCTATAACGCCTTTTAAGCGTTTCTCGAACTCGCCTTTTACCGAGGCGCCAGCCTGCAGTGCACCCATGTCGAGCGTCCAGAGCTCAACCTTTTGCAGGCGTTCCGGCACTTCGCCATTAACGATGCGCAGAGCCAGGCCTTCCACGATGGCGCTTTTGCCAACGCCGGCATCGCCGACCACGATGGGGTTGTTCTTGCGGCGACGGCAGAGAATATCAATCATCTGATCAATTTCGGCATCGCGGCATACGACCGGGTCGAGTTTTCCGGAACGGGCCCGGGCGGTAAAGTCGGTGGCGTAGCGTTTGAGCGGATCCATATCCGTCTCGGCTTGGGGCGCACCCGCCTCGCCCTGCTCCATTTCGGGACGCTCGGCAGAGCCGGTGGTCACGGTGTCGAACTGGCGACGCAGCTGCTCGCGGTTGATGTCCCGAAGCGGCTGGCTAACCTGTGGCATCAGGTAACGGTCGGCATTCATCAACAATGCCAGGAACACCGCGCCGGAGCGCAAATTGCGGTGATTCAGCTCGGTTGAAGCCAGCAGCCAGGCGTCTTGCAGCAGATCAATCAGCAGCGGCGAGAAAGACGGATAGGCCTCAGCCGTTTGCGGTTCACCGTTGAGGCTTTCGCCCACAACCTGCTGGAACGTCTGATAGTTAATGCCAGCCTGCTCCAATATCTGGCGCACGTCGGAAAACGGCGTTTCCAGCAATTTGAACAGCATATGGGCCGGGGTAATTTCTGCGCCCTGGCGGCTAATGCAAAGGGCCGCGGAGGCTTCCAGCCCGTTGCGGCAAATGTCGTTTAGGCGCCCGATAAGCGCCGGCAGTTCTACCCGAATCACAGTGATATCCTTATTTCGGTAGGTGTTCCAATACGCTGAGCACACTCTGAATGCGTTCTTCCAGCGCTATGTTATAAAGGCTGTAAATGCCGGCCATGGTCACCACAAAAAGCCCGGCGATACCCCAAACCGGCAGGCCACTGCGCAGCCGGTTCCGGGCTGGCGTGACATTGACTGTGGCATCGGCCAGGGGGCCAGGGGCGTGATCGCTTCTGAGTGATTGAAGCTGCTCATGAAGCCCGCGCAAAATCTGTTCGTATTCGTCCCGGCCGTTTTCCATGACCTTGTAACGGCCTTCAAAACCCAGGCACAGGCACAGGTAAATAAACCCGAGCATGTCTTTGTAGCGAGCGGGCTCCTGTTCCATGCGCGCGAGGATGGCAAAGACCTTTTCGCCGCCCCAGGTTTCATTGTGAAAGCGCGACAACAGCGAGTGTTGCGACCAGATGCTATGGGCACCCCAGTCTGTACCCAATACGGCTTCATCAATGAAGGTACACAGCACGTAACGGTAGGCCACCACTGTGGGGCGCTCGTAGCCCTGCTCGATCAATTCGCGGTCAATGGCGGCCACTTCGTCTACAACCTGCTGGTAGAGGCTTTCAACAGACCGGTAGTCCGGCAACCGGCGAATCCGGATAACCAACCCCAGCAGGGGTGTGGCGGCATCGGTGAGGCGATTGTCTTCCAGCCCTCTGAGCTGGAACTGCTCGTTGCCAAAGTTGCTTCCGGAGGTAACGTTTTGCGACGCTTCCTCGGCAAACAACAGGTCACTGAATGCACCGCCGCCGGACTGACTGCTGCCATTGGGTAAATCCATTACCTGTGCATCTGTCATGGTTTAGCTCCTGATAGCCCAGAACTGCATTTCCAGCCCCGGGAAACTGCCCGCCACATGGAAAGCGAAGCCGCTGGCATTATCAAGCATTTGCCAGGCCTGGCTTTGGTCGTCCAGCCGGAAGTACACAAACCCGGCGTGATACGGCAACTGGCGCGGTGCTACCGGAAGGGCTGACAAGGGAATGCCGGGCAACTGCAGGCTGATGAGATCACGGATTTTCTCCACGGACGCCACCTTGCACTGCTGGACAAATTGCTTGCGCAGATCGTCCAGGGGCATGTCGGCTTTCACCGCCAGAATAAATTCGGCACCCTGAATCAGCTGGCCATCCTGAACCGGCGCAACGGTCAAACCGTACTGGCGCTGCTGCAACTGGATAGCCAGAGCGCGCGGCTCCAGCACCGTGCTGAGAGACTGTCGCAATACCTGCATCAAGGGCGCAAAACAGTCTTCGGGCAGGTCGTGATCGTAGGCCAGGAATTCCCGGGGCAGGCGGCCTTCATCCGTGAACGTTACCAACTCGCCACAAAGTTCCAGCAAAGCCTCGTAAAGACGTTCCGGGTGCAATTGGCGCAGTCTGGCCAGGTGCATGAATCGCGGGTGTGCCCGATTGAGCATCTGCAGCAGCATGAAATCTGCCACATCAGCAACTCCACCCTGCCCTGGCGCTCCGACACGTTCCGCAATGTTGCGCGCACGTTCGCGCATAAGCCCCGCCATTTCGCCGACGAAACGCTGCAACCTGGGGGCAGAGCGAACGCTGAGCATGGTGGGTATAAAGTTGGGATCCATCACCAGGCTGCCATCCGGGCGCTTTTCCAGAATCCGGCCAATGGCCAGTGCTGCATAGGCGCTCCGGTCATCCCGCTCCAGCATCAGGCGCGGCGCCACACGGGCTACTTCGATGGTGTGGGCGTCGCCGTCAATGGAATGCAGATCGCGGATTTCCTCACTCTGGGCCCGGAATCTTCCTGCCATCGACGCATCTGGCCACTCAACCTCTGCCAGGCTGTCGCTACCCAGGGGCAGAGCCAAGTACACAACCTGGTTGGCCACCGACGCGTCGACGATTTCCAGGGGTTCTGGCATCACGTCATCTTGGGGCAGATTAAAACGGGTGCCATCGGGAAACAAGCCGCTGGCCCGCACCAGCCCAACACGTCCGAAGCTCAAATACTCAGCATTCAGTTCCAGATCGCTGAAACCATACAAATAATCCGAAACGGCCAGGGACCGTTCATTGATCTGGTGCTCCAGATACCGCTGCTGCTGTTGGAAATGCTGGGGCTTGATAAACAACCCATCACTCCACACGACTCTATTTGTAACTGCCATCAGGTTTCTTCCGAGCGTTTGAGTTGTACTTCCCTATCCCGCAGGTTCACCAGCAAATGGTAGCGACCCCCAACAGGATCTACTCGCACCACCTTCTTCCACTGGGACATATTCGGGTAGGCGTAGAACGCAATCACACCGATAAATCGGGTGTCTTTGCTGATTTCGAATGGCTCCACAAACTTGAACTGGTTGGGCACGAGGGTGTAATCACTGTGATCGATGTAATTACGGCCCAAGGAGTCCTTCAGGTTGTTCAATAGCTGGTCAAAGTCACCTGCCATCAGCAACGAGCTGTCACGCATTTCAATAATCTGAAAGGCAATAGGTGTGGGTGCCAGGGACTCATTCGGGTTCACACCTGGCTCGGCAACCATGGTCAGGTCCACCCGGCTGGGAAGATCCTCGGCGTAGCCCACGGGAATATCCGGATCCCAGAGCACTTTCGCGGTTTTGGTCAAGGCGTTATAGGGCGTGCTGCATCCCGCAAGCACAAAGACTGCCGCCAACATCATCGTCAGCACCCTCCCCAGCAAGGCACATTTGCAAGTTTTCACAACAGATTCTCCCTTTGTAGTTGACGCAAATGCTGGTCGTAAGCCTGGTCGAACACCTCCTGAAACAGGCGCTCGAAACCCTGCTGACGACTCGATTTCAATTCCCGGTAATAGTGCTGGTACATATCCCAGGCCCAGCGGCCTTCGTCCTCACTCTGCTGCAGGCCACGGCGGTAGCCATGAAAGCGGCGAAGTAGTGCTTCTGGTGAAAACGCATGAAGGATGGCTTCCAGCGCCTCGCTGATGGCCTCGCGAGTGGCTCGCTGGTGATGATTCAGGCTTTGCAGGCTTTCCTGCACAGCGGCGGGCGCTGACAAGTGCACCGGGCTGCGCTGGCTGGCGAACAGGGTTTGAACGGTTTCTTCGTAATCGCCGCCAAGGCGCAACGGGTTGTCCTCGATTGGCTGCAACCGGGTACGCAGCGCTTGGTGCCGGCTGTCTTCGCCCTGGTGTAGGGTCAGCAACCCTTCTATCGCCGCTTTTAGCGTCTGCCCAGCTTCTTCCAGAAACAACTGCATGCCGTCACTGTCAGCAAAGTTGAGCCCAGCTTCCATGCCCTGCATTAGAGGGGTAGCACTGATATGTTTGCGACTTTGGTCGCTCGGGCGGTCCTGCTTCTCACCAGGTTCCCGATCCGGCACGCCGGTATTGGTCTGTGACATCCTGTCCCTTTCTCCTTGTCTTACCGGCAGACCCATCGCAACATCGCGATTTTCCCGGTATTCATCTGTTACGTCAGTTTCAGCGGCAAACCAGGCTTGCTCGCTTGCCATCAGCCCGCGTTCCACCTGATCAGCGCGGGCTGGCTCATCCCGCCAGTGCAACATGGGGTCCGTGCTGACGGTCTCTGCCGCTGCCGGCGCCAGCCCTTCCAGGGGTTCCGCCACCTGTAGGTCGTTTTCCCCGCCAACGCCCCGGGCCAGCTGGCCTTCTGCCATATCCACCAGCCGTCTATCTTCTGCAGCCTCTCGGTGTTCCAGTTCGGGATCAGCTAGTACGTTTGACTGCTGTCCTGCAAATAATTCTGCCCTTAGGCGGTAACGGCCAATGCTGACCGTATCGCCCTGGTTCAGCCGCGCCCGGCGGCCACGCCCCACCGGTTGGGTGGCGCTGTTAATGTAGGTTCTGCCGCTGCGATCAATCAGGCAAAAACCGCCATCAAAAAGCCGGATTTCCGCATGGCCCGGAACGGCACCGGTGCGATGTGCCGCCAGCTGCCAGGTGTCGTTCTCGGCAGTGCCGATGGAGCCACCTTGCGGGCCAAAGCTGTGCTCAATGCTAGCGCCACTGCGCGTGGTGCCAGGGTTGGTTACCGTCAGCTTCAGCTTGGTTACCTGCCGCTCTTCCATGATGTCGCTCCTTTTCCCTGTTAACGGCGTATCTGAATTCGAACGGCCGGCCGACGCGGAGATTTTTCCGGCGTCACAAACGAGTTCCAACCCAAACGCACATCTTCTCCCAGCTGCATCGGGCGAATATCCTGTGCCCGCATCTGCAATTCCAGGTCGTAGGCCAGCTGCTCGCGGGTGGCAAATTCCACCAGTTTCACCAAGCGCTGATGATCCTGCCCGTTGGGTAGAAAATCCGCGAAACGCTGACGACTCAAGTTTCGAATCCGCAGAATAAACTTGCCGCTGCGATCGCGAACCTGAGACCCGACCAACGTGTCATTGCCCAGCGTGGCGTTACTTTGCCCTAGGCGTGTTTGCTGATCAGCGCCAATAGCTACCTTGCGCAATACCCATTGCTCGATACTGACATCGTCCAGATCGAAACAGTGACCCACAATGCCACTGACGACTTCTGGCGAGCGGCTGCGGCCCGCCATCAGCCCGGAATACGCCAGCATTTTCGACCAGTTAACCGGCGTGGCATCCCGCAGCCGGCTATCGCCAAGACCGATAAGGGCGTAAATAAGATCGGAAAAACCATCCGAAGCGCCGGGGCGAAAACGCACGTAATAGCGGTATTTACGCCACGACCGGTGAAACAAAGTGACCAGCCGGTGATTGAAAAAATCCAGAAAGTGCCGACGTATCCCGAGATCCTGGCCGGCTTCCCACGCCAGGTCCTCAAGGTAGTAGCCAGGCAGGGGCGACTGCGAACCGTGCAGGCCCAGAAAGCTGACTTCCATTTGATAAGGTGCGTGCTCATGCTCTGGCGACAGCGCAGAAACCACATCGCTGCCGGGAAACCCCAGCCCTGCTGACGCGGAAAACCGAATGCGTTCTTGGCGCGATTGATCGTCCCGGCCACGCTCCAAGTCATCACCGTGGTGCCGGTGAATCAGATCCACTAGCTGAAAAAAGCTGTATCGCCGCGCATTGCCCAGAACGGGTTGCAGGCCGGCTACATCAGCGGCTGCTGACCTTGCTGTAACGTCCATGTATACCGTTCCTGGTTATCTGTATTCACCACTTCCAGTTGGTGAAATGCGTTGATACTGGCATAAAGCGCAAAGAACTGGCTAAGTACTGTGCCGAACAGGTACAAATCGCCTTCCGAAGCAAAAGCCTGCTGATCCAGTTTCATCACCGAGCGGATGCCCCGCACCGGCAACCCCCGGATCATCTTGTCTACCGGGTTGGTTTCAATGCCGCTGATACCGGCAAGCCGCTTCTGGGAAACCCGCTCAGCCTGGCGATCCACCAATGCCCGAAAGTCATACACCCGCAATACCGTGCGCAGAGCATCCACATCCAGCATGGAGAGGTAGTTCAGCGAAAGATTGGAGATCAGCGTCCACAACAAACTGCCATCAAGAGTCGGTCGCAACGTAGCCGTGGGGCGGGTGATATTACTGAACGACGCAAACGCCGGCGTGGTCTCCGTTGCCATGCACACCTCCCCGACTGCCAGCTGCTGCGGCAATTGCCGGTTAGTGCACGTCAGAGTCAGTGAAATCGCTTCCTGGCGATCCATGCAGTCAGACTCATCGCCACGGACGAATGACATGTAGTGATCAAACCCATCGCCCCGAACGCTGTCCCGAGCGCGCACCCGGTAATACAGCGCCGTGCGACCACGATCTCGCTCAACCTCATGCTGAAAGCTCTCAAACGCGGTATAAATCCGACGCTCACCCCGCCCGGAGCGGCCTTCCAGCCAGCCTTCAACCTGTTCAATACTGAACACTTCAAAATGATCCGGCGACCGGCTGGATGCCAGAACCCGGTACTCCGTCTGCCGCCCATTAAGGTCTACCGGCTCACCCTCGTGGGTAAACAGATTCACAGCGGGCGTGCAGTAAAGCTGCATATTTTCAGCCCGAATTCGCGCATCTGGCGGCAGTATCCGGCTGAAATGAAAACGCAGGCTGATCTCATCCGCTTGAATCGCCGGCAGCCGATTCCCCAGTCCCGCAATATCCACAAACCGGAACGCCTCCGGAAAACTCAGATATTCCTGCAAAATCCGGTAGCCGGGATAGGCATTCTTGGGATAAGGCAACAGAGCCTCATCGCTGGCAAATCCAACCGGCTTCAGTAAAGAAGTCGGCAGGCTAAAAACTGAATCTCCGACGACCAACTCCATACGGCTGAGATAGTGGTTCAGCCAAAGGTAGAGCGTTTCAGCCGTGTGATTGTCGCCGCCCAAATAGAAACGCAGCTTATCGAGACCCAAAGCGTTCAGCGGCTGATCTGTATGCAGCGCCAAATCCACGGTCATCGACGACACTTCCCGCGAATGTTCCGCGGAGGCGTCGGCCACGCTAATAGGAAACACATCTACCGCCCTACAGGTACGGAATCTGCACTGAGTTTGCCGTGTGGCATCCCCAAGCGGCCGGCTCTTGATCTCAGTATGTCGATCAACCGTCTGCCGCTCACTAATCGCATGCAATTGAGGATCAAACCGCATAATGGTGCAGCTAGGAACCGGACGAAGGTAGTTCGGCCAAAGCATATTAAGCAGTGAGTGCGTCAGTTCAGGAAACTCATCCTCTACTTTTTCCCGGAGCTTCCCTGTCAAAAAGGCAAAACCTTCCAGCAGCCGCTCAACATCCGGATCCGTACTTTGTTCCGACAAAAATCGCGTCAACTGCGGGTGTGCCTCGGCAAACTCCCGCCCCTGCAAACGCAGAAAGCTTAGTTCGTCTCTGTAAAATCGGTTTAACTTCATACAACTACTGCGTCCTTGGGAGTATGAGCCGATCGGTATACTTTTCTTCCGGGAAAAAACAACTCGCTGCGCTCAGACATTTTTTTCCCTGCACAAAAGCATCCCCATCAGCTCCTTCCATCCTTGGTGTTCGCTGATCTTTTTCGTTACATCACTCGGTAGTAACGTTTGTCATCGAGTAATAAATCTATGGTTGTTTTGTCGTCTTTTGAGCCGACGTTCAGGTATACCGTCACCTGAAACCGCAACTGCAACGGATCCGGCCCTTGCGACAAGGCAACCACATCCACCCTCTTCACTCTGGGCTCATACTTTTCAATGCATTGCCGAATCGCGCTTCGGATCTGAATGCTCAGATCGTAGGTGCCTAGGGTCGCATCATTGAAATCCAGCAGGCCCAGCTCGGGTACACAAGCACTGTTGCCAGGGTGGGCATTGAGCAGACGCACCAGATGGCGTTTTATGGAACTCACCACATGGGTGACCTCGCCCATGCCCTGCCCTTCCGGAGCGCCAGCCTGCTCCAATCGTTCGAACAGGCTGCCTCCCATGTTCTGTGGGTTACCACTGAGCACGGATTAATCCTTGTCCAAGCGGCCCACAAGCGACAGCTCGAAATTTGCCCCCATGTATTTGAAGTGCGGACGCACGGCCAGGGATACCTGGTACCAGCCCGGATCGCCTTCTACATCGGAAACAGTCACCTTAGCTGCACGCAGCGGGCGACGACTGCGTACTTCGGCCGGCGGGTTTTCCTGATCGGCTACGTACTGGCGAATCCAGGTGTTTAACTCGCGCTCCAGATCCTGACGCTCCTTCCAAGAGCCGATCTGCTCGCGCTGCAGCACCTTGATGTAGTGGGCCAGGCGGTTAACGATCATCATGTAAGGCAGCTGGGTGCCCAACTTATAGTTGGTTTCCGCTTCTTTGCCTTCCTTGGTGTTCGGGAACTGCTTGGGCTTTTGCACGGAGTTGGCAGAGAAGAAGGCGGCGTTGTCACTGCCTTTACGCATGGTGAGCGAGATGAAACCTTCGTCAGCCATTTCATATTCGCGACGATCGGTGATCAACACTTCGGTCGGAATCTTGGCTTCCAGCTGGCCGAAAGAATCGAACAGGTGAACCGGCAGATCTTCAACCGCGCCACCACTTTGTGGGCCAATAATATTCGGGCACCAGCGGTATTTGGCAAAGCTTTCCGTCAAACGGGTTGCGAGCAGATAGGCGGTGTTGCCCCAAAGGTAATGCTCGTGGTCGCCGGAGACTTCTTCTTTGTAGTTGAAGCTGCTTATGGGGTTCTCGCTGGGATCATAGGGCACTCGCAGCAGAAAACGCGGCGACGCAAGGCCCAGGTAACGGGCGTCTTCAGATTCCCGTAGTGAGCGCCACTTGGCGTATTTTGGGCCTTCAAAAACGGCGCTCAGTTCCTTGATGGCCGGCAGTTCCTGATAGCTGTCTACGCCAAAGAAAGACGGCGCAACGGAAGACAGGAAGGGCGCGTGAGCCATGGCACCAACAGATGAAACATACTGCAGCAGTTTCATATCTGGGGTAGACGGTGTGAAGGCGTAGTTGCCTACAACGGCACCTACAGGCTCACCGCCAAACTGACCATAGTCGGTAGAGTAAATGTGCTTGTAGAAACCGGTCTGGGTAACGTCAGGAGCGAACTCGAAATCTTCCAACAATTCGGTTTTGGTAGCGTGCAGGATATCCACTTTGATGTTCTCGCGGAAATCCGTGCGATCAACCATCAGCTTGAGGCCGCGCCAGGATGACTCCAATTCCTGCAGCTTTGGTGCGTGCAGAATTTCATCCATCTGGGCGCTGATCTTACGATCCAGCTCGACCACCATCTGGTCGACCAATGCCTTGTTGACCGGCTGGCCTTTTTCATCACTTTTCAGCAGGTTGGCGATAAACGTTGCAACGCCTTTACGGGCAACATCGTAGCCTTCGTCGGCCGGTGCCATACGACTATTGGCCATAACCTGGTCGAGCAACGAGCCTTCCATTACGGATTCGGAGACAGCAGATTGCTGCTCAGCAGTATCAGACATACCACATCCCTTCAGTACGTGATTGATATTAGGTGTTGTGCACCGCGCTCAGGCGGCGACTATGATCACTCGCTGTCTGTAGCTAAATCCAGCTCAGACAACAGCGTTTCCCGGGCTTCGTCGTTATCCAGCAGTTCCTGTAGTTTGGAACGGAATGAAGGTACGTTACCCAGCGGCCCTTTGAGGGCAACCAGAGCTTCCCGCAGTTCAATCAGCTGTTTCAGCTCGGGAACCTGGCGGGCAATGCTGTCGGGCGAGAAATCATCCAGAGACTGGAGTTCGAGGTTTACCGGCAGTTCGTCTGCGGTCTCTTCCAGCTGGTTGGATACGGTAGTGGAAAGCGTGAGGCCAGCCTCTTTCATGACAGAACGGAAGTTGTTCTTGTCGACAGAAATAGCCTTACGTTCTTCGATGGGGGCTTCTTCGGCGTGTCCCTTGAAATCACCAACTACGAACATTTTCAGCGGCAGCTCGGTTTCGGCCTGCTGATCTCCGGTGGCGGGGACATATTTGATATTTATGCGCTCTTTCGGCGCGACAGAACCGTCTTTAGACGACATGGCTTGCTCCCTGTGCAAATCATTTGCAGTTGTTCAATCCTTGGTGCACACCTTCCTGGTACGCAGCGAGAAAACTGTACACATATATATCTGGTTTCTCAAGCAATAACTGGCCGGAGAAACATCAAAATGTGCGCTTGGGCAAACTTTTGCCAAGGCAACGCTTAATCATGCTCTACTGGCTGCAGCAACCGGAAAATCGGTCAATGACGACGAGTAGCGCCATGGCTATACTTTTACCAACCCTAGCGGAATACCGCCACAACCAAGGAGAAAATTGACATGAGCGACCTGGAAGCGAGATTCGACGAATCGGTAAACTACATCCAGACTGCGGAAGGTGACTTCAAACCCTCGAACGAGGTAAAGCTGGAGTTCTACGCTCTGTACAAACAGGGAACCGAAGGCGATGTGTCGGGCAAGCGCCCGGGCATGATGGATTTTGTTGGCCGCGCCAAGTATGACGCCTGGGAACAATGCAAAGGCATGTCCAAGGACGACGCCATGCAAAAGTACATCGACAAACTCGACACTCTCAAGTAAACCGCCTTGCTGCCTGATCCCGGACGTAGACCCAAGGGGAGCGGCCAAGTGCTCTCCCCTTTTTTGTCGGCTCTTCGCTAAAACATCGTCCTGACGATATATATAGCTCAGTCAGCCGAGGCAGAGCTTCGAAGGGCCCAAGTTGGAATTGCGCGAGTCATGGTTGAGTTGCCAGTCTGAAAAGATCGATAAAGCCCTGCGCGGTAGCGATATCGCCATCCACGTCGACAACCTCCTTCGCGATCAACTGCGCCAGGGGGGTTGAGCCATAGACTGCCATGGCCAGTGTGTTGCCATTGCCCGCTAGAACAAAGGGCGCTTCTGGCCGCGTAACCGAGGTGGTATACAAGCGACCGGCTTTCAATCTCATCTCGAACGCTTCGCTGCCGAAGTCAAAGCCCGCCACTGCCTCGCGCCCCTCGGCACAGTCACGCATCAGGTTCACGCCCATGGATATCATCAACGCCGAGGGGCTGATAAAACGCGTTGGATCATGCCCTGGCACCGTCAGCGCCCAACGGCACAGCGACTCCAACACCGGTAGCAGTCCACGTCCCGAGTCGGTCAGTGCATAGACGCCCAGCCTTTGGTTGTGATCGACCACTCCCGCCAGTTCCAGTTGCGCCAATCGCCCTTTCAGCACGCTGGCGGTGATGTTGGGCATGCCTGCGCGAATCCTCTGGAACCGCTTAGGCGTGAACATCAGCTCTCGCACTACCAGCAGCGCCCAGCGGTCACCGATCAGGTTTAGAGCATGCGAGGCCAGACAGCCTTCGTCATAGCGAATTTGCGGAGATTTAGATTTTTCAGTCATTTTTCTATTCTATCATTTTTTACATTGCCGGTCTTTTTTTACTACTGATTAGTTGTTTTTTACTACTTGTGGTGCCACGCTTGAGTTGAGGATCAGACTTATCCATAAAAAGAGGGCAGGCGAGATGACTTATTACATTGGTTCAATCGCAGCGGTTCCGAACGCGAATAAAGACAAATATATCGAACATGTGAAGGCCGCCTGGCCGCTTTTCAAAGCCTATGGCGCCACCCGCATGGTTGAGACTTGGGGCGTCGACGTGCCCGAGGGCAAGGTCAACGACTTCTACTGCGCGGTAAAAGCCAAGGATGATGAAATCATCGTGTTCTCGTGGATTGAATGGCCAGACAAAGCGACCGCGGACGCCTCTTGGCAAAAGATGGAAAACGATCCAGCTATGAAGGCGATGCCGGAGATGCCTTTCGACGGCATGCGCATGATATGGGGCGGATTCGAGCCGGTCTTTGACTCGGAGGTAATGTCATGATGATCACCCTGCACGAATCCACCTGAGTTATCAAACGAACGATATCAGAGGAGCGAGACAATGACCCATAGTAATCGCGGCAATCTCTGTTATGCGGTTTAACTCTATGGCGTGAACATTATTCGCCAACTGATCCTATGCAATAGGAGAACGCAATGACTGAGCCGGCAACCCCCAAAATCGTCAGCCGCAAGGAGTGGGAGCAGAATCGAGAAGAACTGCTGGTGCGTGAAAAGGCGCACATGCGCGAAGGCGACCAGCTTGCAGCCGCTCGGCGACGACTGCCTATGACACTGATGGATCCTGTCACTGTCGTTGGTTCAAATGGTTCTATTCCTTTGCATGAGGTGTTTGAGAACCGACGCATGTTGATCGTTTATCACTTTATGTGGAACAAAGGCGCGCCTCATCACAAACAGTGTGAAGGTTGTACGCACAGCCAAGCAGCAATGACACCTGCCGTCCGTGCTTTTCTCGCCGAGCGCGATGTCACTTATGCTGTATTCAGTAGCGGTCCGCTGGATGAGATAGTCGCTTACCGGGACTTCATGGGATGGACAGGACCGTGGTATTCGACTGCCGATTCAGACAAAGCGCTGGCAACCCGTAACGGCGGCGATCTTCGTTGTTATCTACGAACTGATGGGCAGGTGTATCAGACATACGAAACAAAATGGCGCGGCGTCGAAGTCATGCTTCCTACTCTGGCCTTGCTGGACACCACGCCGTACGGTCGACAGGAAACGTGGGAAGACTCCCCTGCGGGCTATCCGCAGGACAAAGCCGGCTCGTGGTGGCGTCGTGACGGCCGCCCCATTGCCCAGTGGACGCGTACCGACGCGCCGGTTGAATAGGAATCTGAAGGAGTAGCCCCGATAGGTCAATGGGGCCGCGGAACTTGCTGGTTCATCATTATTCATGGTTAAGAGCCTGGCACTCAAAACTAATTACTACCGAACGAATGGGCTTGTTATGGGCAGACAAATATTCATCAATCTAGCCACAAAAAACCTTGGTGAGGCCAGGCATTTCTTTGGCGAGCTTGGCTTCCAATTCAATTCTGATTTCAGTAACCAAGATGGATGTTGTGTCATCATTGCAGACAACATATCGGTTATGTTGCTGTCGGAAAGTCATTTCAAAAATTTCACAGATAAATCTATTTGTGACTCCCAGACTAGCGCAGAGACGCTACTGTGCATTTCATGTGAAAGCCGTGATGAAGTGGATAATTTGGTCTCAAAAGCAAGATCCTTAGGCGCTAACGTACCACGTGAGCCACAAGATCATGGCTTTATGTACGGGCACAGCTTTGACGATCTTGATGGCCATACCTGGGAACTCATGTTTATGGATCAAAGCGCCGATCAATAAACAATGCTCACAAAAAAGGATGTAGCTATGTCTGTAGAAAATGCCCTGGCCGGTGTTGCTGTCAAAAAACTTGAGTCTGCTGCAAAGTGGTACGAGCAGTTGATTGGACACGCTGGTAAGCAACCGATGGAGGGAGTCATTGAGTGGTCCTTGCCGAGCGGCGGAGCACTACAAGTATTTGAAGACGCTAAACGTGCCGGATCATCATCCGTGACGTTTTCGGTCAAAGGCCTGGACGGTCACGTGGCGAGGCTGGATGAGCTAGGTATCAAGGTCAGTGATACGAGCAAATCGGACATAGTGAGCACCGCAATCATTCAAGACCCTGATGGAAATCAAGTTGTCCTGGCAGAACAACATTCGGATGAAGTCGTAAGGTGACTGCGCTGTGTTGCAGCCAAACTATGCGGTAGACCGCGAATGCGAAGTGCCGTACGGCCATGCCGGAATGGCTCGACTACCTAACTTAAGGGAGAAATGACATGGCTGCACCAGCAAAGAATACAATTTGCCTCTGGTACGACGGCAATGCCGAGGAAGCAGCACGATTCTACGCCGACACCTTTCCCGATTCATCCATCGACGCCGTGCATTACGCGCCGGGAGACTTTCCGTCGGGGAAGCAAGGGGACGTATTGACTGTCAACTTCACCGTTATGGGCATCCCGTGTCTTGGTCTTAACGGTGGACCGACATTCACGCACAACGAGGCATTTTCATTCCAGGTTGCGACCAACGACCAAGCCGAAACCGATCGCTATTGGAGTGCGATTATCGGCAATGGCGGCCAGGAGAGCGCGTGCGGTTGGTGTAAGGACAAGTGGGGACTGTCATGGCAGATAACGCCGATTGCTCTGACGAAAGCGATCACAAACCCCGATATCGCAGTCGCCAAGCGCGCATTCGAGGCGATGATGCAGATGACGAAGATCGATATTGCTTCAATTGAGGCAGCTTGTCGCGGCTGAGAGGCCGGCAAGCTGCTGACACAGCATGGCTGAACCCACCTGAGCTAACAGGCGATCAGTGCTCAAAAAGCGAGTCAATGACAGGAGCGAAACAATGACCAATAACAATCACGGCAATCCCTGCTGGTATGAACTGGCGACCAGCCAGGGCAATCTGAAGCCAGCCGAAAAATTCTACGGCGAGGTGCTGGGCTGGAAGGTCGAGGATTCCGGAATGGAAGGGTTCGACTACCACCTTGCTAAATCCGACGGCGACATGGTCGCGGGCCTAATGATCATGCCCGAGGACTGCGCGGATATACCGCCCTTCTGGATGATCTATTTTGCCGTCAATGACGCCGACGGATTCGTGGCAGATGCCAAGGCGGCCGGAGCCAGAGTCCATCGTGAACCCGAGGATATTTCGGAGACCGGGCGTTTCGCCATCCTCAGCGACCCGCAGGGCACAGCATTCGGCATCCTGCAACCGGATATGAGCAATATGTCAGACGCGGATATCGCCAAGGTCGAAGCCGGAGAAGGCGCGTTTGACCAGAACAAGGCCGGCCACGGCCATTGGAACGAGCTGATGTCCACCGACGTCGAGGCTGGTTTTGCCTTTTACTCCAAAATGTTCGGCTGGGCCAAGGGTGAGGCGATGGACATGGGCGAGATGGGCACCTACCAACTCTTTTGCCACAAAGGCACCGAAATCGGCGGCATGATGGGCCTTGGTGAAGCGCCTGTGCCTAACTGGCTGCCCTACTTCGGCGTGAATGGCGATGTCTCGGAAAAGGTCGAGGCGATCAAAGCTGCAGGCGGCACTGTGCACCACGGACCCGTCGAGGTGCCAGGCCCCACCTATATCGCCGTTGCCCAAGACCCGCAAGGCGCGTGGTTTGCTGTGGTTGGGGCATCGCAATGATGCTGCAAACCCGGGCGCGAAAGCCCGGGCTTGCTACGGCCTGCCCCGGTCAGTCCTTCAACTCGGGAAAATCGGCTTCAGTATAGGCATATTCTCCATGATCGCTGCCGGCGGCGTGGGCGCGTAGCTCGACACGACGAATTTTGCCGGAGATGGTCTTGGGCAACTCGGCGAACTCCAGCTCTCGAATTCGCATGTATGGCGCCATGCGCTCGCGGGTGAACGCGAACAGCGCCTTGGCCGCTTCCGGACCTGGCTCATAGTCGCGGCGCAACACAATATAGGCCTTGGGCACACTCAGTCGCATCTCGTCGGGTGCCGGCACGACAGCGGCCTCGGCCACGGATTCGTGCTCAATGAGAATGGATTCGAGTTCGAACGGGCTGACGCGGTAGTCCGAGCTTTTGAACACGTCGTCCGCACGGCCAACGTACCAGTAATAGCCATCATCGTCGCGGCTGGCCACGTCGCCGGTGCGATAAAAGCCGTCGTGCAGCGCTTGGGCCATGCGTTCGGGATCGTCGCGATATCCCTGCATCAGGCCAAGCGGACGCTGGTTACGCACATCGATGGCGATCTCACCTTCGTCGACTTCCTTGTCGAGCGGATCGAGCAGCGCGATTTTGTAGCCGGGCAATGGCCGGCCCATGGAGCCGGACTTCATTTTCTGAGCTGGCGGATTGCCAATCTGGGCCGTGGTCTCGGTCTGGCCATAGCCGTCCCGGATCCTGAGACCCCAGAGTTTCTCGACCCGCGTGATCACTTCCGGGTTGAGTGGTTCACCCGCACCGACCAAGCTCTTGAGCTTTACGTCATAGGCCGCCAAATCCTCCTGTATGAGCATGCGCCAGACCGTGGGCGGTGCGCAGAGCGAGGTCACGCCCTTGTCGGCGATAACTTTCAGTGTGGCGGGCGCATCAAAGCGCGGCTGGCGATAGACAAACACCGTGCAGCCGGCGTCCCAGGGCGCGAACAGATTCGACCAGGCGTGCTTGGCCCAGCCGGGGGAACTGATATTGAAATGGATATCGCCCGGCTCCAGGCCGAGCCAGTACATGGTCGACAATGAACCTACGGGGTAGCTCTGATGCGTGTGCAACACGAGCTTGGGCAAGGAGGTGGTGCCTGAGGTGAAGTACAGCAGCATGGAGTCGGTGGCGTGGGTCACGCCTTCTGGCTCGAAGCTGGTTGCACAATTGTAGGCGCCTTCGTAGCCAATCCACTGTCCGGCAGGCTCGCCGGTGACAATGCGGCTCAGACCGTCTGCCACGCCCTCGAATTTGGCAACATGCTCCTCGGCGGAGAGAACATGGGTGACGCCACCGCGCGCCAGCCGGTCGCCGAGATCCTTTTGCGATAGCAGCGTGCTGGCCGGAATAACCACGGCACCCAGCTTGATCGCGGCCAGCATGGTTTCCCAGAGTTCGCTGACATTGTCGAGCATGATCAGCAGAGTATCACCCCGCCCTAGCCCCAAGTCGCGCAGGAAATTCGCCACCTGATTGGAGCGCTGGCGCATCTGTTCGAAGCTGTAACGGTACTCGCTGCCGTCGGCATCCACCAGCCAGAGCGCGATCTTGTCGTTGTCCCTGGCGTAATCATCGAACCAGTCCAGCGCCCAGTTAAACTGGTCTAGCTCGGGCCATTTGAAGGCCTCGTAGGCGCGGTCATAGTCTTCGCGCAGATCCAGCAACTGCTGGCGAGCGGCTTTGAATGCGTCTGCCGATTGCATCGCTTTCTCCCTTCTTGCAGTCAGCGGCTCAAGATCGGCCGCCGTGTTTTTTGGTACCGTGGCTAGCTGTTCAGCCCAGCGGCGTCGACACGCCGTTCTAGAGGCTGACATCCATCGTCACATCTAGGAGTCAACCTCGTTATGACACAACAGGCTAACTTTCTCAAACTGCGGAACAAAACGACAAGTGCTCGCTCAGGTGGGGTTAACGACCGGTCATATCCACATTGAGCGCTTCATAGGTGCGGTTTTCCGGCGGACGGATCACGTAGTTGTTGCTGTGGGTCTGCCCGGGAACAGATTTTGGTGTACTAAAACGGAACTGTACCGGTATTTCCGAGCGCCCAAGATCGGTGCGGCCATCACCAGGTTGCAGCGCCAGAGGGTCCAGATAAAAATCATCGTTGCCAGCCGGCTGCACTGGAATCCCCTCGGCCGGAGCCACCAAACCGCCTTCGATCACAGTGTTCGACAGGGCGTCTTCGGCAATAGAGCGGAATGAAATGGTCGACAGCGTTGAGCGTTGCTCCACCTCGAACATCGAGGCTTCACCGGGACCAGTCTGCGCACTGGCCGACCCTGCTCCCAGAAGCAGAACAGTAGCAGTGATAAGTCTGAGGCGTATCAATTCGGGCGATCGGGCAATACGATGCAAGATATTCATGGCGTCCATCCTGATCTGGGACACGCTTTCTCCGAAAGGTGTCAATTTTTGATCAGTCTATCGTCAAACTTGGCGTATTTCTCAGTTTAATGACCATTTTGTGACAACTCTCACTGGTGGGAACGATCAAACCCTCAAGCCAATTGACGTTAACTCCTTCCTGGCCTTTAAGAGAAGGGAGCGCGCGTCCGAATTCGACATTAATTCACTTTTGCACCGAAATTCCCCGTGTTCTCTAATGGAAGGATGGCTCCCATGCATAATCGACAAGCTCAACCGGGAGTCGGTGTTTGACCTGCCAGAACTTGGCGAAACCAGTCGGTATCGATGTTGCCGCCGGTGGCGATCACGCCGACCTTGCCCCTGGCCATCTGACGTTTCTCCTTCATCAACGCGGCGAGCGGTGCCGCACCTGCGCCTTCGACGACGTTGTGCGTTGCGTGGAAATAGAGCCGCATCGCCTCGGCAATTTCATCGTCGGACACCGCAACGAAGCGCTCGGCCCCTTCCGAATAGATTTCGAACGCCTCGGCTACGGGCATGCGCACCGCCATACCATCGGCGAAGGTACGTGCGGTATCCGTTTCGGTCAGCGCACCGGTCTCGACGGAGAGTTTTGCCGTTGCGGCGTTTTCCGATACGACCCCGACGATCTTCGTCGTGAGCCCCAACGCATCGCGGGCGATGATGGTGCCGCAGAGACCGGAGCCGCAGCCGACGGGGACATAGACGGTATCCAGATCAGGCACCGAGGTGAAAAGCTCCAGGGCGTACGTGGCCACACCTAGCACCAACTCCCGGTGGAACGGTGGCACGATCTCAAGTCCTTCTTCCTCTGCAACGCGGCAAGCCTCTTCTCGGGCAGTGTCGAAATCATTGCCGAATTCAATCAGTTCAGCACCAAAGGCTCGCATCGCTGCGTTTTTCTCAACCGAATTGCCGTAGGGTACATAGACTTTTGAACTCAACCCGGCAGCCATTGCTGCACGCGCCTGGCTTTGGCCATGATTGCCACGCGTGGCGGTGCAGATGCCTCGTATTTCAGGATGCGCTCGCCGGAGCCAATCGATATAGGTGATTCCGCCGCGCACCTTGAAGGCACCGGTCGGTGTATGGTTTTCATGCTTGATCCACACTTCCGCGCCTATGTTTTCATTGATCAACGGCCAGGTATATTGTGGCGTTGGCGCCATCTGTCTGTAGACCAGATCTGCGGCGGAGTGAAGTTCGGTGGCATTAAAAAGAGGCATGGCGGTGCTCCGGTTTTGTCCGTCGCCTGCGTCCGCGCATACGTCAAGCAGGGGCAACAAGGTCTCGAAACAGTCAATCGTGTACACGATCGTATCTACCATCTTGCGCTCTCCGCAAGCGCCAATTGGCAGCGGGATCAGCGCGGAGCGTATCAATTCAGACGATCTGGCAATACGATGCGAGATATTCATGGCATCCGGCCAGATCTGAGACACCCTTATTTGCAATAACAGGAGCAGCCTTGAAAACACCACTCATTACCCGGCAGGGCTACGATGACCTGCAAAAGGAACACGATGAACTCTGGCGATTCGAGCGCCCTGAGGTCACGAAAAAAGTGACATGGGCCGCCAGCCTGGGCGATCGCAGTGAAAACGCAGACTACCAGTACAACAAAAAACGGCTTCGGGAAATCGATCGCCGGGTGCGCTATCTGAGGCGCTGTCTCGGCAGCCTTAAAGTAGTTGAGCATCACCCTGAGCAAGAAGGGAAGGTGTTTTTCGGAGCTTGGGTAGAAGTCGAGAACGATGAAGAAAAGACTCTGAAATTCAGAATCGTGGGCTACGATGAGATTTTCAACCGCAACGATTATATTTCCATTGATTCACCAATGGCCCGAGCATTGCTGAAAAAGGAAGTGAGCGACGAAGCCCAAGTGAGAACAGGCTCTGGGACGAACACCTGGTACATCAATACCATTGAATACGTTACCTAGTATTGTCCAGGCATAAAAAAACCCCGTAAAAACGGGGTAAAGCTAGCGCTGTGCTTGGAGGGTGAGGCAAGCGGCTATTGATGCTTGCTTCAATCCACAAAGCCTATTCTCCACACTCGGTGTTACCAAGCTCTTACCGATGAATTACCTTTTGGTCAGAGTAAGCTCCAAAACTTGGGTGGAAAATTAGGTTGTACACTCTAGGGAACGTAGATAGCTTTCACGTATTAAACCTTATATCCGTTCCCAGCTATGGAGATAGCAGAATGAATACACAAAAGTTCCTGAACATGGCTCTCGAAGGCGTTGACGCCTTAGGCTTTCGCCTCGACAAAATGGGCGTTACCGAAAAGCTCAACCGACACAATATTGCGGCTTTTCTAATGGCAGAGCAGAAACATCTTGAAGGCGAGTGGGACAGCATTCAGGTTCGCGTGAATCTTCGTCGCGCGCAGTTTGAGCAGATTAGTCAGCAAATCGAAACCCGAGCGGGCGCCCTGATCGAACCGGTTATGTCCCAGGTAAACCGGTTCCGCCCGAGCCACTAAGGCTTAGGTGCGGCCGGTTTCTGTGGAGGAAGGCGTGTCGCCGCTCGCGGAATCAGGCGCCAGCTCCGCTTGGGTCGCCCTGATGCGCTTGCGTACACGGGTGATGGCCGGCATGCGCACAGCGACTGTAAGGCCCGGCGGTTGCTCTTCTTGGTAGGTATCGCTAAGCACAATCCGCCCCTTATGAATCCCTGCGACGGCGTTCACCAAGCTGAGCCCCAACCCGTTGCCAGGAAGAGAGCGACTTTTACCAACTCGGTAGAAGCGCTGAAATACCTGATCCTTCTCACTGTCAGGAATACCGATACCGCTGTCCCTTACTTCGAAAATAGCCTCTTCGCCCTCTTTCCGAACAGCCACACCGATTGTGCCGTGCTCAGGCGTGTATTTGATCGCGTTATCAATCAGGTTACTGATCATCTGGAACAGCAGATCCCGGTCGCCTTCAATGATCACACCGACCTCAAGGGATTGCTCAAACGTCTGTTCTTTATCCTCCGATAACGCCTCATAGAGCTCACACGCATCGGATACCAGTTCATCCAAAGCTACCCGCTTCATATCGGAAGAGTTACCTTTGGTTTCCAGTCGCGCGATGCGCAATAGCGCATTGAACGTCGCCAGCAGCTGATCTGCTTCTGCAACGGCACGACCAGCCTGCTCGCGTGCTTCGTCGTTGTCGACGGACATTAACGTATTTTCAAGCTGGTTCCGCAGTCGCGTAAGGGGTGTACGGAGGTCATGGGCGATACTGTCAGACACATGTCGAATCCCTTCCATCAGATACACAATCCGATCGAGCATCTGGTTCAGGTTTTCCGCCAACTGATCAAAGTCATCCTCTGTACCACGGGTGGGTATGCGCAGGGAGAGGTGCCCGTTCATGATTCGCCGAGAAGTGGTGTTGATGATTTCGATACGACGGGTTGTGCTTCGGCTCATTAAAAAACCGCCGAGCAACGCCAGCGCAAGGGTTATCCCCATACCCCAGTTGATGGCTGTCTCAATAACCTGCTTGAGAGAGGTGAGCTCGTCAACATCCCGACCAACAAGCAGCCTCAAGCCACCCTGAACTTCGAAAATACGAGCGCGGGCAAGGCGCTCTGGCCCGGTCCAGCCCACAGCGGAGCTAAGCGTGAAATTTATCCAGCCACTTTCTGAGCGGGAGCCTTCTGGCCAGGTTTCAACATTACCGGCCAGCTTGAGGAAGTCTTCAGTGGTCAGTAGATAAATGGTTTTAGCGTTGGGATCGCGAGCAACCCGCTCACGAATAATCGTGATCAGGCCATTTACACCTCGCCCCCGGTACTGCTCCGCTAGTCCGGCGATTTCCGCTTCGATGGTTTCGTCGGTCTGAGCGGTCATAAAACCCGCTGTACGCCAGTATATAAAGGCCAGTAATAAAAATACTGAGGTGGCAAACACCACCATGTACAGCAGGGCGAGCTGAAAGGACGATGTCCTGAGCTGGCTAAGCAGTTTCACGGAGCATGTATCCGGCACCACGTATGGTTTGCAGTAAGGGTGTTTCGAACTCCTTGTCGATTTTTGCACGAAGACGACTGATGTGTACGTCGATTACGTTGGTTTGGGGGTCAAAATGATAGTCCCAGACTTTTTCCAGCAGCATGGTCCGGGTAACCACCTGGCCGGCGTTGCGCATCAGATATTCCAGCAACCGGAATTCACGGGGCTGAACATCAATATTCTGGCCAGAGCGCTTTACCGTTCGGGCCAACAGGTCCATCTCAAGGTCGGCTACCCGCAGCACCGTTTCGGTTTCTGCAGATTGGCGGTTCCGGCGCACCAGGGATTCGATCCGGGCGAGCAGTTCGGTAAAGGAGAAAGGTTTGGTTAGATAGTCATCACCGCCGCCCCGCAGCCCTTCGACGCGGTCGTCCACATCACCCAGGGTGCTCAGAATCAATACTGGCACCTGATTTCCCGTGGCACGAACCGTTTTAATAATAGACAACCCATCCATGCCTGGAAGCATACGGTCAACAATCATGATGTCGTACTCTTCGCTGGCAGCCATCATCATGCCATCTTTACCGTCGGCCGCATGATCAACTACGAAGTCTGACTCTTTCAGCCCTTTGACAAGATAGTTTGCAACGTCCTGATCGTCCTCGATTACCAGTGCTTTCACCGGATCCCCTCCCAATAACGGATTACATTAACAACAGAGTACGAATAACTCATGACACCGGCCAGTTACGATCCTGTAAGAGGGTGTCGCAAACGGCGACGGTCAGCCTCAAACAAAAGCGCCACCAACCTAAACGGTGGTGGCGCTTAAAGACTTGCCGACGAACAGCCAGCTCAGGCAGCTTCTGCCATCTGCAGCCGGATTTTCTTCATCGCGTTCTTCTCTAGCTGACGAATACGCTCGGCAGAGATGCCGTACCTGTCGGCCAACTGGTGAAGGGTTGCCTTGCTTTCAGACAACCAGCGCTCGCGCAAAATGTCTTGGCTGCGCTCATCAAGCATTCCCAGCGCCTGCATCAGGCGGCCATTGGAACTTTCCGTCCAGTTCGCGTTTTCTAGCTGAACCGCTGGATCGCTGCGATGGTCTTCCAGGTAATACGCCGGCGCTTTGTAAGCGCTATCGTCGTCATCATCCATCGGGCCGTCAAAAGCGCTATCGTGAGAAGTCAGCCGACCTTCCATTTCACGCACAACCTTTGGTTCAACACCCAGGTCGTCAGCCACCGCCTGCAATTCTTCGTGGTTTAACCACGCGAGCTTTTTCTTCTGGCTGCGCAGATTGAAGAACAACTTACGCTGAGACTTAGTGGTCGCGACCTTCACAATGCGCCAGTTGCGCAAAATAAACTCGTGAATCTCAGCCTTGATCCAGTGCACTGCAAACGACACCAGCCGTACGCCGTATTCTGGATTAAAGCGCTTAACGGCCTTCATCAGGCCCACATTACCTTCCTGGATCAGATCCGCCTGAGCTAGGCCATAACCTGAATAGCTGCGGGCAATGTGAATAACGAAACGCAGGTGAGACAGCACCAATTGGCGAGCCGCGTCTACGTTTTCTTCGTAGTGAAGGCGCTCGGCCAGTTCCCGTTCTTCGTCCACGGTCAATACCGGAATGCGACTTGCGGCCTGTATATAAGCCTCAAGATTGGCGCCCGGAACCAATTTTTCAATGAGCTGTAAACTCGTACCCATGCTTTAGCCTCCGAACTTGGCAGCCGCATAATATGTGCGGGTAAAATTAGACCACCAAGAACCTATATAGTTCCCAAAACTTCCCAGTAAAACGTTTTAAATCAACAAAATGGGAAATTTGCCCTGACCTTTTCTAATTAAGAAGCTACACCGGAACAAGCTTCAGTTTCAATACGGTTTTACCGTAATCCGGATCGTCAGCCGCCGGCAATTTCTCCCGGCTCAATATCATCTAAGTGGCGCTTTACTGCAATCCAAGCGCCCAGCCAGCCTAGCAGCATCGCGATTATAATCAATGCAAAGCCGCCGTCAATGCTTAGCCCATTGAGTGAGAAGTCGCTGCGATACAGCCCAGCAAGGCGCTCAACCGGCCCACTCAACCACCAAAGGGACAACTGCAGCAGCACCCAAGCGACAACCCCACCCCCCAGGCCAAACCAGGCACCCGTATACAGAAACGGCCGGCGCACAAAGCCATCGGTGCCACCCACCAGTTTAGCCACCAAAATCTCATCACGACGGCTTTCAATCGACAACCTTACAGTGTTGCCAATAACCAGCACTACGGCCGCTGCCAGAAGTATTGCAAGTGCCCACACCGCCCGAGCGAGTAAGTCTGTCATAGCATTGAGGCGCTGCAACCAGCCGAGGTCAACCTGAACCCGCTCTACGCTATCCATGCCTTCAATAAACGTGACTAGCGCTGCCACACCCTTTGCAGATCGCGTATTCTCTTCGGGGGTGATCAGCAGCGTGTGTGGCAAAGGGTTCTCGTCCAGGTAATCCAGCGCGTCATCTAATCCCGAGGAAGCCCGAAATTCCACCAATGCCTGCTCACGGTCAATTAATTCTAGCCTTGTAACGCGGCTATCAGCCTTAATTTCATTGGCCAACTCCCGGGTTTGCTCGAGACTGGCGCTCAAGTTCATGTAGGCTGTCACCCGGGCGCTGCTCTCCCAGCCGGCACTTACGCCCTGAAGGCTGGTTAACAGCAGCAATAACGCAATGGGTAACGCTAGGGCAACGCCCATTACCGTCCAGGTCATCAGGCTTGCCACAGGCGTTCGCCACATACGGCCAGCGCTGTCGCGGGCGACTTTACGGTGATGGACAAAATAGGATTCTGCCTGCTCGCGCCAAGGCGACCGCGAAACCTTGGCTCCGCGCTCAGGCACTGATTTACGGGACCTGGAAGAATGGTCAGCGGCCACGGGCACCTCCTTGCAGCGGCGTACCACCAGCAATCAGGTTTCCGTGATCCAAGGTCAGTGTGCGCCGATCCATTTCGTTAATCAGAGCAAGGTCGTGGCTGGCGATCAACACAGTGACGCCTACCTGACTGAACTGAGCGAACAGGCTCATGATATCAGCAGACAGCTCCGGATCCAGGTTACCCGTAGGCTCATCCGCTAATAGTAAAGGCGGCTTGTTCACCACCGCGCGGGCAATACCTACACGCTGCTGCTCACCGCCGGAGAGCTGCATGGGGTTCATCTTCTCCTTGCTGAGTAAGCCAACCTTATCCAGTGCTGCGCGCACCCGTCGGCCCACGTCGCGGGGCGAGGCGCCCATCACTTCCAACGGCATAGCAACGTTATCGAACACCGTGCGGTCAAACAGCAACTGGTGGTTCTGGAACACCACGCCGACATGTCGCCTGATATAGGGAATCTGTCGCCTCGGCAGGACATTGAGAACCTGCCCACCGACAACCACTTCGCCCGCACTGGGCCGTTCCATAACCATAACCAATTTCAACAGGGTACTTTTGCCCGCACCAGAGTGCCCGGTGAGAAACGCCAGTTCACCGCGACCCAGATGAAAATTCACTTGGCGCAGCGCGGTATGATCACTGTCATACCGCTTGGTCACCTGACGAAATTCGATCATGACGCGCTACTGCTCCACAAAGCCGGGTTATTCAGCAAACTATTCAGCAAACAAGGCATCCACAAACGTCTCGGCGTCAAAGGAGCGCAGGTCATCAACTTGCTCGCCAACACCGATATAGCGAATGGGAAGCTGCAACTGACGAGCAATAGCGAACACGATACCGCCTTTCGCAGTGCCGTCCAGTTTGGTTAGGGTGATGCCGCTTACGCCAACGGCCTGCTGGAAAACCTGTGCTTGGTTCAGGGCGTTCTGACCGGTGCCGGCATCCAGCACAAGCATGACTTCGTGGGGCGCGGTGTCATCCAGCTTTTTCATCACACGGACAACCTTTTCCAGTTCACCCATCAGGTTGTCTTTGTTCTGAAGCCGGCCTGCGGTATCCGCAATTACGACGTCCACACCTCGGGATTTACCCGACTGGATGGCGTCAAAGATCACCGATGCGCTGTCGGCACCAGTGTGCTGGGCCACAACCGGAACGTTATTGCGATCGCCCCAAACTTGCAGCTGTTCCACCGCCGCCGCACGGAAGGTGTCGCCAGCCGCCAGCATGACCGACTTACCTTCGCTCTGGAATTTCTTGGTGAGCTTGCCGATGGTCGTCGTTTTGCCTACGCCATTTACACCAACCATCAAGATTACATAAGGCTTTGCTTCAGTATCAATTGTGAGGGGTTTGGTGACATTCTTGAGCAGGTCTTGCAGTTGATTTCGCAGCGCTTTACGTAGCGCTTCGCCATCTTTGAGCTCATTGCGCTTAAGTTTATCGGTGAGCGCTTCAATAATTTCCGACGTGGCTGTCACACCCACATCGGCCATCAACAGTGTGGTTTCGATGTCTTCCAGCAGGTCTTCGTCAATCTTCTTGCCGCCGGAGAACAGATCCGCCATACCGCCGGTGAGGCTTGCGCGGGTTTTGCCCAAGCCCTGTTTGATGCGCTCAAAAACACTGACCTGGGGTTCTGGCTCTGGTTCTGGTTCTGGAACTTTTTCCGGCTCCGGCGCAGGCGCGACTTCCGGCTCAGGCGTTGCCGGAGTTTCCGCTTGCTCGGGTATGGGCTCGGGGGCGGTTTTTGTAGCCTCCTTCTCAACCGGTAACGCGGGCTCAGGGCCTTTTACAGCCTCCGGCTTGCGCTGGGGCACAGGCTTCGGCCGCGGCACACGGCGGCGGGAGCTGGCTAAATCCAGAACAAACACGAGTACAAGAAGGGCCAGAAGGCCAATTGAAATCCACTCTGCCATCATAAAGTCATACCATCAGTGTGAATGGGCGGGACAAATAAAGCGCATATACTAGCAGACTGTCCCCGGGAAGTGAGGATGACGTGGATTATCATGAGTGGTCCAGTTTCAGCTAAGATACGCCACGCACAGCGAACCTAACCCGCTTCCGGAGCTAACGACATGCCGCGCAGAAAACCCGCAGGCCCGCGCCCTTCAAACAAGCCAGCCAAGGGAGCGGCTAAGGGGTCAAGCCGAAGCCAGGGCACTTCAGGCGAACTGCGTATTATTGGTGGTGACTGGCGTAGTCGGAAGCTTCGTTTTCCAGACGCCGGCGGCGTACGTCCCACTCCGGCCCGCACACGAGAAACCCTGTTTAACTGGCTTTCATTTCACTTGGCGGGAAGCGACTGCCTGGATCTGTTTTCCGGCTCCGGCGCATTGGGGCTGGAAGCGCTATCCAGAGGCGCAGCCCAAACAACACTTGTGGATAATAACGCCGCCTTAACAGCCGCACTGCGTAGCAATCTCCGGTTGCTTGGCTCCGAGTCCGGTGCGGTGGTGTGCACCGGTGCGGATACCTACCTCAACCAACGTACACGCCAGCCGTTCGATATTATTTTCATGGACCCACCGTTTCGGCAAGGCTGGCTAGCCACCCTACTGCCGCTACTGGATGCCCAAGGCTGGGTAAAACCCGGCGGCTGGGTGTATGTAGAACATGAGAGTGATATGCCGGCACAGGCTGTGCCCGCCTGTTGGCAGCTGCACCGCCAGAAAACCGCCGGACAGGTCACTTATTGCCTGTACCGGGCGACGCAAACGGATGCCGACGATTCAGGCTGCGGGGCGTAGAGAGTAAGCTCTTAAATGGGCCGAAAAATCTTCCAGGTACCGGATACCACTGGCCTCTGCCTCTTTACACCAATCCATTAGAGCCTGCAGTTTATCCTGAGGCTTAAGCCCACGCTGGCGCCAAAGCGCCTGCAGCTCATGGCTCTTCTCATAAATTTGGCGCAAAACGGCATTGCTTTCCAGAACCGACTCCAGCGTTTCCTTTTCTCGCGGTTTTATTAGCGTGACTTCCCTCGAGAGTAGCTGCTTGAGCTTGCGGTACCTTGGTCGGATTTCATCATTCATCAGGCTCTTTTGCTGCCGCAAAACCGGCTCCGTCACCCGCTTGCGGTATTGGCGCATAATATCAAAGCGGTTGTTGGCAATGGCTTGTACGGTTTCCACATCCATATCCTGCTTGCCCGGCACGTGGTGGGCAATTGGGCGATACCCTTTTGGTTTAGCGAGCCCGAACATCTGGAACAGACGGATGTAACCCCAGCCGACATCCAATTCGTACCAACGACGGGAGAGCTTGGATGAATTCGGATAGGTGTGATGATTGTTGTGCAACTCCTCACCACCGATCAGTATCCCCAGTGGAGAAATATTGCGGGCATTATCGGCGCACTCAAAGTTACGGTAGCCCATCCAGTGGCCGACCCCGTTCACTACGCCGGCGGCCCAGAAGGGAATCCAGGCCATCTGCACAGCCCAAATCCAAATACCGTGTACACCAAACAGCGCCAGATTAATGACCGCCATCAGCATAACACCCAACATTCTGTAGCGGCTGTATACCTTACGCTCCACCCAGTCTTCCGGAGTGCGCTGGCCGTAGCGCTCAAGATTCTCCGTGGTGGCCGCTGAGGCATAAAGTTCTGCGCCCTCAAACAGCACCTTCTTTATGCCAAGCACCACCGGACTGTGTGGATCCTCTTCGGTTTCACACTTGGCGTGATGCTTGCGATGGATCGCTGTCCATTCTTTGGTATTCTGAGCTGTAGTCAGCCACAACCAGAAGCGGAAAAAGTGCTTCAGTGCAGGATGCAGATCCAGTGAGTTGTGAGCCGAATGACGATGCAGGTAAAGCGTTACACTAACAATAGTGATATGGGTCATACCCAGTGTAACTAGAATGAGCTGCATCACAGACAGGTCAAGAAGACCGTTAAACCACATAATTATTCCTCAGTTCAAAATCTATGGCGACTGTGAAAACGCCAGCAACCACACTTTAGCGTACAGGTGTTAGCCAAAACAACAGGCTTTGAAGGCAAATTTGTTACTGTTCACATTTACCGAACAATATTCTCCTAAAGACTTAACCGGAGACCCGCTACGTGCCAGAACTACCTGAAGTTGAAACGACAAGGCGCGGTGTTGCGCCTTACTGCGAAGGGCAAACCATTGCCCACGTAAAGGTGCGCAATGGCAAACTGCGCTGGCCAGTGCCTGAGGATCTGGCCGTACACATGGAAGGCCAAACTATCCGAACCGTGGATAGGCGCGCAAAATACCTGTTCCTGAACCTGGACCATGGCACAGCCATTGTTCACTTGGGCATGTCCGGCAGCCTTCGCATCATTGCCGACGGCACCCCGGAGCAAAAGCACGATCACATAGATCTTGTATTGCATTCGGGTGTTATTTTGCGCTTCAACGACCCCCGGCGGTTTGGCTGCTGGCTTTGGTCTGATTCTGCAGCAACACACCCGCTGATTGCCAGCCTTGGCCCGGAACCACTGTCGCCAGAGTTCAACGGCCGGATGCTGTTCCAGTTGTCCCGAAACAAAAGCGCGCCGGTAAAATCCTTTATCATGGACAATCATGTGGTTGTAGGCGTAGGCAACATCTACGCCAATGAAGCCCTGTTCAAAGCTGGCATTCACCCCAGGCGTAAGGCTGGGCGCATCAGCCTCGATCGTTACCAGCGCCTTGTAGCGGCCATTCAAGAAACCCTGAGCGCCGCCATATTAATGGGCGGCACCACCCTGCGAGACTTCGTGAACAGCGACGGCAAACCGGGCTATTTTGCCCAGTCCCTCCTGGTATATGGCCGAGCCGGTGAGCCTTGCTCCGAGTGCGAAACCCCGCTGAAAGAAATTCGTATGAGCGGGCGATCCACAGTGTATTGCGTTCGGTGTCAGCGATAGCTTCGTTCAACTCTTTGTCCAAATCACGCTAAAATGCACGGAGTTGCACAATTCGCAACGAAAATTCGATTGAAAATACGCAAATATGATTCATAGTTAACAGAGGATTAATACCCGAGAGTTACAATAAGGTTCGATCTTCCCGGTACGAACCCGGTATTGGCTATGTACAACCCAGTACCAACGGGGCCCCAAAAGTTCAGGAGACAGATAATGACCCGCAAGATTTCACGTACTCTGGTAGCCACTGTGGCGGCCTGCCTGCTGGCCTTTTCATCCGTAGGTCACGCACGCGTCATTGATGAAAGCCCGTCGGCACTGGCTATGGCAGGTGATGCGGTATTTGTTCGCCCGGTGCTGCTAGCGACCACCATTGTGGGAAGCGCCGTGTATTTGGTGTCTCTGCCGTTTTCTCTGCTCGGCGGAAACGCTGAAGAAGCGGGAGACGTTCTCGTAGTAGGCCCAGCGAAAGCAACCTTCGTACGTTGTTTGGGCTGCACCAAGTCAGGCCGAAAGCCAGAAACCGTAGAGCAGTCTGGCAAGTAATAGGGGAGGCATCCTGGAAAGCCACCCCGGATCGCAGCCCTCCTTTACTCAGTATCCGTAATATTCCGGCTTGCCTCGGGCCGGGATCTGCGGCAGCCTGACGAAAATTCCTCAGGCTGTTTTTATTTATGATCAACTGGACGTCCCTCGAAACCGTGTTCCTCGACATGGACGGAACACTGCTTGATCTGCACTTCGACAATCACTTCTGGCTGGAACACCTGCCCCGGCGCTACGCCGAGCAATACAACCTGCACCCCAGCGAAGCCAAAGATAAACTGATCAGCATGATCATGGCCGAAAGAGGCACCCTCAATTGGTATTGCACCGATTACTGGAGTGAACGGTTGGCCATGGACATCACCGGCCTAAAGTCTGAAGTCGGCGACCGTATCGGCTACCGCCCACATGTGGCTGACTTTCTCCAAACACTTAAACAAACTGGCCTACAGTCAGTGATTGTAACCAACTGCCACCCGGATCCCCTGGAACTTAAGCTGCAGCGCACGGGCCTAGATCGTTTTGTGGATGGCATTGTTTCCAGTCATCAACTGGGCAAACCCAAAGAAGACACAGAGTTCTGGAAGGATTTGCATCAACTGGCCCCCTACAAGGCTGCTACTACACTGATGGTGGATGACAGCTTCCCTGTGCTGGAAAGCGCCAGGGCTGCCGGAATAGCACAGTGCTTGGGCATTCTGGTGCCGGACAGCAAGCAGGCCGCCCGGGACACTCACCCCGAGATACCCTGCGTACATCACTTTGATGAGATTCTGACCTCTATTCATCAGCAAAGGTCTCTCCACCAGAAAGCCCCCTGCCATCTGTAGGCTGAGGGCGTTATAATCCGAACGTATGCCCATCAGGTGAGGATACATGGCAACATCCACATCGGACGACCCACAGGTAAGGCTCGATAAATGGCTCTGGGCTGCGCGGTTCTACAAAACACGCTCCCTGGCCAAAACTGCGGTTGAAGGTGGCAAGGTTCACTACAACAGTCAGCGCTGCAAGCCCGGTCGGCTGGTTCGGCCAGGAGCCATGCTCACGATACGTTTGGGCTGGCAAGAAAAAATTATAGTCGTAGACGATGTAAGTGAGCGCCGGCGTGGCGCGCCGGAAGCCGAAAAGCTTTATCACGAAACCGAAGACAGCGTAAAAAAGCGCGAAGATCTTTCGTGGCAGCGCAAAACCATGCAGGCCGCACAGTTGCCGCCAGCGAGACGGCCTTCGAAGAAAGATCGCCGCGATATTCAACGATTCCGTGACCAGAACGGCATTTGAGCAGAACGGCTCTGCCGTCACCCACTGGTATAAGCACCCAGTTTTCAGGAGAACCAGCATGGCATCCCGCGACCAGTTCCAGCGATTTATATTTGAACACAGCCAGGTGCGCGGAGCCTGGGTACAGCTTGAAGAAAGCTTCAGCGAAATCACCAGCCAGGCGCCCTACCCAGAATCCATTCGCGGTCTACTGGGCGAAGCGCTTGTGGCGAGCATTGTCATGAGTAGCAGCCTGAAATTTGAAGGCACCTTATCCATTCAGGCACAAGGTGAGGGGCCGTTGCGCACGCTAATGGCGGAATGCAGCCATGATCGACGGATCCGTGGCCTGGCCAGATTTGATGAGCACGCAGTAACCGAGGAAAGTTTTCACAATCTACTGGGCGATGGGCGCATGGCTATTACCATCACGCCCAATCAAGGCAACCGCTACCAAGGCGTTGTTCCACGGGAGCGTGATAGCCTCGCAGGGTGCCTTGAAGAGTATTTCGAGCGTTCGGAGCAGATTCCCACCAGCCTGTTTCTATTTGCTAATGAAAACGGTGCCGCCGGCCTGATGCTTCAGCGCCTACCCGGGGCGACCGAACAGGACGACGATCTCTGGGAGCGGGTGAACCACCTGGCGCAGACTGTGAAAGCCGACGAACTGCTGGAACTAGACAGCGAAACGCTGCTGCATCGCTTGTTTCACGAAGAAACCGTACGTCTGTTTGACCCCGAAGCTGTGGCGTTTCAGTGCAGCTGCTCCGAGGAAAGAACCCTTGGCGCGCTGCAGGGCATTGGCAAAGAAGAGTGCTACAGTATTTTGGAGGAACAGGGCGCCATCGAGATGGACTGCCAGTTCTGTCATGCCCACTATCATTTCGACAGGAATGATATTGATCAGCTTTTCGCTGGCCATACGTTACACTAGGCAAGGTAATGGATTCGCCCAGAAGCCAGCAATTACGTGGCTTCTGGCGCAGTCGTTTTTTATTGGCGCCTCTGGCATAATAGCGCGCCTGAACTGACCCGATTGTTCAGTTTTCCGTCAATTTTCGGGGGACGGCCTGAACAATCACGAAGACATCCCGAGGGCGAGGTCGAAGTGAGCAACACTTATAATGATCTGAGTACAGCAAAGCTGGTAGAGCAGGCACTGGCGCGTAACGAAGGCCAGCTGGCTTCCAACGGCTCACTGGTGGTTAAAACCGGCGAGCGTACTGGCCGATCCCCTATGGATCGCTTTATCGTCGAAGAACCAAGCACCGCCGACGACATCCACTGGGGACCCATCAACCGGCCGATCGATGGCGATAAATTCGACGCCCTGTGGGATCGTGTGGAAGCCTACCTTGCTGAACAAGACAGCTTTGTTTCGCTGGTTCACGTCGGCTCCGATCCCGAGCACTATTTGCCGGTTAAAATGACCACCGAGACCGCCTGGCAAAACCTGTTTGGTCGCAACCTGTTCATCCGCCCGGAAAATTACAACCAGGCCGACAAACAGGAATGGCAGATTCTGAACGCCGCCAATTTTGAGTGTGTGCCTGAGCGCGACGGCACCTACAGCGATGGCTGTGTGATGATTAACTTTGCCCGCCGCAAAGTACTTCTGGCCGGCATGCGTTACGCCGGTGAGATGAAAAAAGCCATGTTCTCGGTGCAGAACTTCCTGCTGCCGGAAAAAGACGTACTGCCGATGCACTGCTCTGCCAACGTAGGCGAAGATGGCGAAACTTGCCTGTTCTTCGGCCTCTCGGGCACCGGTAAAACCACCCTCTCCGCTGATCCACATCGCTTTTTGATTGGTGACGACGAGCACGGATGGGGCCCAGGCACGGTCTTCAACATTGAAGGCGGTTGCTATGCCAAGTGCATCGACTTGAGCAAGAAAAACGAGCCAATCATTTGGGACGCTATCCGTTTCGGCGCTATCGTTGAAAACGTAACCATAGATCCGGAAAGCCACGAGCCAGATTACAACGACGTTTCCCTCACCGAAAACTCCCGTTGTGCCTACCCGCTTGAGCACGTAGAAAAGCGTGTACTTGAAAACCGCGCCGGCGAACCGTCCCACGTGGTGTTCCTGACTTGCGACATGACCGGCGTATTGCCCCCCGTGTCTATTCTGAGCCGTGAAGGCGCTGCATATCACTTTCTAAGCGGCTACACCGCGCTGGTTGGCTCCACGGAAATGGGGTCATCGTCGAAGCTCAAATCTACCTTCTCTACCTGCTTTGGTGCGCCGTTCTTCCCGCGTCCGGCAGGCGTGTACGCCGAACTTCTGATGAAGCGTATTGAT
>JBQCZX010000004.1:0-54129 GCA_052089485.1 Marinobacter sp.
ACACCCGTCGTCGCTTTCTGCCTAACCTGCAAAGCAAGCGCTTTTGGGTTGAGTCTGAAAAGCGTTTCGTAAGGCTGCGCACGTCTACCAAAGGCATGCGCGTCATCGATAAAAAAGGTATTGACGCTGTACTGGCCGATCTTCGTGCCCGCGGCGAGAAAGTATAAGGAGTCGCATCATGCGCGAAAAAATCAAGCTGGTATCATCAGCAGGCACGGGTCACTTCTACACGACCAAAAAGAACAAGCGTAACACCCCGAGCAAAATCGAGATCAAAAAGTATGATCCGGTTGTTCGTAAGCACGTTGCGTACAAGGAAGCCAAGATCAAGTAATTATTGATCTGGCATCCACAAAAAACCCGGCAATTTGCCGGGTTTTTTGTGGATGCTTATTACGGATGCGTCAGAACTTTTCCAAATACCCATCCGGTAATGCTATATCCATCGCAATCGGCAAGTGATCTGACATGGGATAACTCACCACCTCTGATCGACTAACTTGCAGGCTCGGGCTCACCAAAATATGATCCAGCGCTTTTTCAGGTCTCCAGCTGGGGAAGCTGTGGGCCGTATCAGGCAGAGGCACCAAATCTGTATCCTTCAGTGGCGTGCGGGTTAGCAACTCCTCGGCGTGATTGTTCATATCGCCCATCAGAACCACGTGCCGGTACTTGGAGATTAGCTCACTGACAAAGCCTAGCTGGCGTTGTTGCGCCGACTTGCTCAAGGACAGGTGCATTATCACAAGCACCAGAGGGTCTTCCTCCGTGCCATAACGGGCAACAATGGCACCACGTCCCGGAATCAGCCCAGGCAACTTGTACTCTTTCACATCCAGCGGCCGAAACCGACTCAGCAAGCCGTTACTGTGCTGGGCAATCTGCCCCAGGTTACGGTTTAACTGTTGATGCCAGTATGGAATACCAGCTGCTTCAGCAAGGTACTGCACCTGATTGATATGCCCACTGCGCAGGCTCCCGCCATCGCACTCCTGTAACGCAACGACATCGTAGTTGCTGAGCAGCGACGCTATACGATCCAGATTTTGAATACGGTTGCGATGGGGAAGGAAATGCTGCCAGCTTCTAGTCACATAGTGCCGATAAGAAGACGTATTGATGCCCACCTGTATATTAAAGGTCAGCAGCCGAAGATGGCGCCGAGGCTCAAACGCAGGCACATGCTCCAGGCCCGAGTTCGAGCCTTTTGACTCGTCCCGGGCACTGATAATACCGTCTAGCTGCTTTCTGAAGCGTTTATACATAGTCTGTGTGCTGCCTTGCCCCGCGTGACAACCTTTTAAGGGAAAGAGCCACCCGGAGCATGACTTTATTGATCCGCCGCGTGCTCTTTCTCCACCAGATAATCCACAACCTCCAGCATGGCTTCAAGGCTACCGGCCAGGGAAGCGCTAACCGTGTACTTGCCATTTACTAGCATAGTCGGAGTGCCGGTAATACGCGCGCCCCGAATTTTTGACTGTGCCTGCTGCATGCGCGCATTCACACCAAAGCCGTTGAAGTTATTGAGGAATTTATCATGATCAACATCGTAATCGGCAACAAAATCAGCCAAAGACTCGCCGTCGTTAAGCGGCTGGCGCTGTCCTGCCAGGGCCTCAAACAGAGCGTCGTGCACTTTATCCAAGGAGTTCATGGCTTCAAGCGCATAGAAGGCGCGCGCGTGGGGCTCCCAAGAGCGGCCCAGAGCGGCAGGAATCCGTACATAGTTTACGTAATCTGGAGCCTTGGCTTCCCAGCTCTCGGCCAGCGGCTTGAAGTTGTAGCAGTGCGGGCAGCCGTACCAGAACACTTCCGCCACCTCAACACGTGAATCGTCGCCTGTGCGTACGGGCGTGTCCAATTTTTTGTAATGGGTTCCTTCCTTCCAGTCTGCGGCACTGGCCTGACCGAATACTGCCAAGGCTGCCAACAGCAGGCCGACCGTTCTGAGCGCTCGAAACATGAAATATCTCCAGATTATTTGAATGTCGTTATAAGGGAATTATGACCCGCCGAACCTGAAAAGTTCCAGTGTTCGTGTATTACAGGATCGAAAGACAAAAAACCCCGCTCTAGGCGGGGTTTTTCAAGTGCCAAATCGCCGGATCAGTTCAAACCGGAAATGTAACTGGCAACCGCTTCAATCTCGGCATCGGTCAATCTGGACGCAACATCCATCATGATCGCCGCATTAGAACCGTTCGCCCGGGTGCCGTCACGGTAGGCGTTTAGCTGCTTGGTAAGATATTCAGCGTTCTGCCCGCCGAGGTGCGGATACCCTGCCGGCGCGTTACCCTTGCCTTGCGGGTTATGACAACCTGCACAGGCTGGAACGCCAGAGGCCATATTGCCGCCACGATATACCGCAGCGCCCTTCTCTGTCAGCTCCGGATCCGCCTGGCTTACAACCATGTCCTGCTTCGCGAAATACGCAGCCAGATCCTGGAGGTCCTGGTCGGACTTGCCATCAAGCTGACCGGCCATTTCCGGTATAGAACGGGCATTTTCCTGAATGGCCACTAACTGGTCATACAGATACCTTTCACCTAACCCGGAAAGCTTAGGGTAGGCTCCCATAATCGGCTTTGCCCCAGCTTCCCCGTGGCACGCCTGACAGGCTGCCGCGTCCTGCTGGCCTGCTTCAGGATCTCCTGCCCCGTGCGCCATAGCTGTAAGGCCAACGCCGAAAACAAACCCTGCGATCAGTTTCTTCATGCTCGCTCCGCCTCTCTCATCTCGAAAATATTCTTTGTTTGCAGCCGGCAAGCGCTGTTCAGTCAGGCTCAAAAACCAAGGCTGACAGTGGTTACGCCAAGCGTACCGCCCGGAATTGGTGTAGCATTATACATTAATCCCTGATAACTGAAATCAAAGGAAAGCCAACCGCTGTGGACTCTGATCTGACTCAAAAAAGCATCTCTTTTAACAGCGCCCGCTTCCTGGTCAGCGCTCCCCGGTTGGAAGACTGTCCATCAGACATAGGCGCTGAAGTGGC
Source organism: Marinobacter sp. (assembly GCA_052089485.1). Classification (GTDB taxonomy): domain Bacteria; phylum Pseudomonadota; class Gammaproteobacteria; order Pseudomonadales; family Oleiphilaceae; genus Marinobacter. Next base: position 2,999 of record JBQCZX010000004.1, read on the forward strand.
CTTTGCCGGGCGCTCGAATGCGGGAAAGTCTAGCGCCATGAACGCGATTACCGCAAATGGCAAATTGGCACGCACCAGTAAAACACCCGGACGCACCCGCCTGATCAACTTTTTTTCTCTAAACCGTGAGAATACTCGGTTGGTAGATCTACCAGGGTATGGCTACGCAAAAGTATCCCGGGATATGAAAGATGAATGGCAAAAACATCTCGGGCAATACCTGAACGACCGTGAATGCCTGCGTGGCCTAGTACTGGTGATGGACATCCGCCACCCACTTACTGAGTTTGATCAAATGATGGTGGAATGGTGTGAACATAACAAGTTGCCGCTGATGATTCTCGCCACCAAGGCCGACAAGCTGAAGTTCGGGCAGGCAAAGACCAGCATGCTGGATATTGCCCGAAAACTTAAGGAATTTACCTGTGTTGAGCACCTGATCATGTTCTCATCAACGTCTAAGCGTGGCGTGGATGAGTGTCGGGCAGCGCTGACAGATTGGCTGGAAGACTCTGCAGAAGATTTGTAAAGACACAGAAAAAACCGGCCTGTAAAAAAGCAGGCCGGCAAAGCGTCAGGGATTAAGACGTGCTAAAACCTGAGAACTCACTCAGGCGGCGCCGAAAATGTCCGGATTTCCAGCACCAGCCACTATGACAGAGCCAGCCGACAAAGGTTCCAAACCCACCGCAACTTAAACCATTTTTTACAGCAGCCAGTGACACACTCAGTTTACGTCGGCCTCGCACGCTTCCTCGGGCTCTGGCATGGTTGGCCGATACTGCTCACGTAGTTCCATAACCTGCTCACGGTAAGCAGGCATCAGGTAAGGAATCTCAAGCGTCAGCACTTGATAGATGCCCTGCTTCAATTCCCGGAGAGTCAAACTGGCAGATGCCTTAGCCGCATGAGCCGTTTTCAGAAACGCCATCCAGTTGGTAATCACCATCCAGACATTCAGCGACATGGCCGACCGGAGAGATTCCGGCTGCGGCTCTATGATGCCGCCCTCTGCCAACTTCTCGAAAATACGGCTAATGGCAGCGAGGCACCGGTTGGTGAATTCACGGTAGTCACTGCGCAGGCGCTGATCCCTGTCTAGCAGGTATTCCAGATCCCGGTGGAAAAACCGGTAGCTCCACAGCCCATCAAACACCGATTCCAGGTAAAACGTCATATCGTTTAGCGTCATGGGGCGGTTATCGGGGATATCCAGATAGAAATCCACCAGCTTTTCGTATTCCTGAAATATCTCGTAAATAATGTCGGACTTGTTGCGAAAATGGTAATAGAGGTTGCCCGGCGAAATCGCCAAGTGCGCCGCAATATGATTGGTTGTGACGTTTCGCTCACCCTGCTCGTTAAACAACTCAAGGCTGGACAGCAGTATTTTGTCTCTGGTTTTCATAAGCTCATCGGCGTTTGTTGTTTTACAGTTCACAGATGGCCTGATTCGCCATCGGGCCTGCTTGACTCCCTAGAGTATATACTCTAATAATACCCTCTATTGCAAATTGAGCGTTTTTTCACCTATTAAGGAGGACACCATGGGTGCCAGCGTTGTTCAGCTCACCGAGAGCAAAAAACATATCCAGCATACTCATCGGGTGTTCGAGGATCAGAAGACTGCGTTTCACAATAATCCGGCGCCGTCGCTGACCGAGCGCCAAAAAAACCTGAAGCGTCTCAAGCAGGCACTCCTGACCTATCAGGATCGCATTCTGGAAGCCATTGACCGGGATTTTTCATGCCGCTCGCGGGATGAATCACTGATTGCCGAAGTGATGCCCTCCATTCAGGGAATCAATTACACCCTGAAAAATCTCTCAAGCTGGATGAAGCCTTCCCGCAGGCACGTGTCCATGCTGTTCCAGCCGGCAAGTAACAAGGTTTGCTACCAACCAAAAGGCGTTGTAGGGGTCATCGTGCCCTGGAATTACCCGCTTTACCTGGCTGTCGGGCCTCTGGTTGCCTCACTTGCTGCGGGCAACCGCACCATGATCAAAATGTCTGAATTCACGCCTCATACTTCGGCGTTGTTCAAAGAACTTATTGAGACTACTTTTTCGGCGGATCTGGTGTCGGTTATCAACGGCGAAGCCGATGTTGCTGCAGATTTCTCTGCCAGGCCGTTCGATCACATGTTGTTCACCGGCTCCACGTCTGTTGGCAAACTGGTGATGCGAGCAGCCTCTGAGAACCTGACACCGGTCACTCTGGAATTAGGCGGCAAATCACCCGCTGTCGTTTCCCCGGACGTCCCCATGGAGGACGCAGCCCAGCGCATTGCTTTTGGCAAGGCTTTTAACGCCGGCCAAACCTGCGTAGCCCCAGATTACGTACTCTGCCCGGTTGATCGCACCCAGGCCTTCGTTGAAGAGTTCCGCACGCAATTCGCCCAGATGTACCCATCCCTGCGCGACAACGACGACTACACTGCTATTATCAATGAACGCCAGTACAGTCGCCTGCAAAGCTATCTGGAGGATGCCAAGGCCAAGGGAGCTGAAATTATCGAGCTCAACCCGGCACAGGAAAACCTGGGCGATGGCACCTACAAGATGCCGCCAACACTGGTACTGAAAACCACACCAGATATGAAGGTTATGCAGGATGAGATCTTTGGGCCCATTCTCCCAATCGTAAGCTATGGCAATCTCAGCGAAGCGATCCAGTATATTAATGATCGCCCGCGCCCCCTGGCACTGTACTTTTTCGGTTACGACCGGGGTGAGCAGCACCAAGTGATCGACAGCACGCTCTCAGGGGGCATGTGCATTAACGATTCACTGATGCACGTCGCCCAGGACGACCTGCCTTTCGGTGGCATAGGCGACTCTGGCATGGGCCATTACCATGGCAAGGAAGGCTTCCTGACCTTCTCGCACCAGCGTGCCATTTTTGCCAAACAGAAGTTCAACAGCGGCAAGTTTGTCTATCCTCCTTATGGGACATCTGCCCACAAGATGATTTACAAGCTCTTTATCCGCTGAGCGTCTTTCGTTTAACCGGGGCGGCCGCAAGCCCCGGCACTCGTCACAACCAGAATAAAAGCGAGCTGATTATGACCGACTCTCTCAACCCACCCGGCGGACTGGAATCAGTATCTCTGAACCGGCGCAGCTTGTTACGCGCAGGACTGGGTGGCGCCTTGTTTCTGGGCACCATCAGCGTAACAGCCGGCCTTAGCGGCTGCGCAACAGCACCAGCCGGTCGGCTAGGCGCTGTTGGAACCCGCATGGACGCCAGCTATCAATTCCAATTTCTGACCACCGAAGATATCGTTCTGTTTGAAGCCCTGATTCCAGCCATTCTTGCCTCTGCACTTCCAGAGCAATCCAGCGCCAGACGTATAGCGATTGCCAGTACCGTTGAGCGCATAGACTCAGGCATTCATAACTTTGGTTTAGCCAACCAAAAAGAGCTCAGGCAACTGTTCGATCTTCTCAACTTCGGCCTTACCCGGATAACCGTCGCACGGGTTTGGTCATCTTGGTCCAACGTCACCACAGAGCAGGCCGATGGATTTCTGGAGCGCTGGCGCTCAAGCGGTATCGGGCTATTCAATAACGGCTACATGGCACTCACTAAAATCAGCAACGTGGCATTTTACGGTTACAAGGATAACTGGCACCTTTCCGGGTATCCCGGGCCGCCAGAGTGGGCTGTCAAAGCCCTGCCACAATTCGACAACGCCTGATATCCGCCTGCAGCTTTAGCCTGCTTTTTTAGCCTAAGTAAGGAGCCACCATGTCGTTCACCGATCGTATTGCTCAGGGCCTGGAATCCGGTTGGAAGGTCACCGATGGCGCGACCCTTACCGAAGACCAAACGGTAGAAGCCGATGTCGTTATCGTCGGCACCGGCGCTGGTGGCGGCACAACCGCCGAAATTCTCGCCAAAAACGGCCTCTCCGTTATCCTGGTCGAAGAAGGGCGCCTGTATTATCAGAAAGACTTTAAGATGGACGAGCTCACGTCTTACGCAAACCTTTATCAGGAAGGTATGAGCCGCGTTACCAAAGACGGCGCAATTGCAATTCTTCAGGGGCGCTGCGTGGGCGGCTCCACCACGGTCAACTGGACCAGCAGTTTCCGTACCCCGGACGCCACTCTCAGCCACTGGAGCAAGCGCTTTGGGCTCGAGGGTCTGACCCCGGAGGCCATGGCACCCTGGTTTAATCGCAGCGAAACCCGCCATTCGATGTCGCCGTGGGAGATGGACCCAAACCTCAACAACGATGTGTTGCGCCAAGGTTGCGAGAAACTGGGGTTTAGCTGGCAGATCATCCCGCGTAATGTAAAGGGATGCTGGAACCTCGGCTACTGTGGTGTGGGCTGCCCAACCAACGCCAAACAAGGTGCCCTTACAACCACTATTCCCGGCGCGCTGGATCATAACGCCCGAATGTTCCATGGCCTGCGCGCCGACCGACTGGTAATGAACCAAGACCGAATTGACACCCTGCAGGCCACCGCCATGGCCAGCGATGGCATTACACCCACCGACATTACGGTAACCTTGAAAGCAAAACACTTTGTGGTGGCCGCCAGCGCTATAGGTTCGCCCGGGCTCTTGTTGCGCTCCAAGCTGCCCGACCCTTATGAACGGGTAGGCAAGCGTTCGTTTATTCACCCAGTGAATGCCAGTGTTGCGCAAATGCCAAAGCAGGTGAATCCGTTCTATGGCGCACCACAGTCCATTTATTCCGACGAGTTCAACTTTCGCAACGGTGTAGAAGGTGAAGCGGGTTACAAATTGGAAGTCCCCCCACTGCATCCGGCTATGGCGGCTGGTGTTATTCCCGGGCATGGCGACACACAGAGTGAAAATCTGGCGGGCCTGCCCTGGATGCAATCTGTTATTGCGTTGTTGCGGGACGGGTTTCACGAGGACAGCCCAGGCGGCACCGTGTCGCTTCGCGATGACGACAGCCCGGTACTGGACTACCCAATCTCCGATTACCTCTGGAAAGGCCTTCGTAATGCCTTTTACACCATGGCTGAAATCCAGTTTGCCGCCGGTGCGGAGCGGGTGCGCCTAATGCACCTGGACTCCGACTGGTATACCAACTGGGCCGATGCGAAAGCCGCAATTGATGGTTTTGCCATGGAGCCCCACCGAGTTCGCCTGTTCACAGCACACCAAATGGGCGGTTGTGCCATGGGGAGTAACCCAAAAGAATCCGTGGTCAACGGTTTTGGTGAACACCATCACGTGAGCAACCTCAGCGTGCACGACGCTTCGGTTTTCCCCACCAGCATCGGCGCCAATCCGCAGTTGTCCGTTTATGCGTTGGCCGCGCGCAACAGCTCTCGGTTGGCGCAACGCCTAAAAGCATGATCTCTCGCCCGGCCCTACAGAAACCCCCAGAATGCTGATAGTCTGGGGGCCTGTTAAACAAGGAGCTGTGCATGCCTAAAGTCATTTATCCAGGCACCTTTGACCCAGTCACCAACGGCCATACGGATCTTATCGAGCGGGCGAGTCGCTTGTTTGATGAGGTTGTTGTTGCGGTTGCCTACAACTCAAAGAAGAAACCATTGCTGAACCTGGAGGAGCGCTGCGAGCTGGTTCGCCAGGCAACGACTCACATCCCCAACGTCAGTGTGACCGGTTTCAGCTATCTGCTTGCTGATTTTGTTCGTGATCAGGGCGCTACGGTTATTCTCCGTGGCCTGCGGGCGGTTTCCGATTTTGAGTATGAATTTCAGCTTGCAGATATGAACCGTCGCCTGGCCCCGGAGCTGGAAAGTGTGTTTCTGACGCCTTCTAACCACCTCTCCTACATTTCCTCGAGCCTGATCCGGGAAATCGCCTCTTTAGGGGGAGATGTGTCAGAGTTCGTTGATCCGGTTGTAGAGGCAGCGCTGAAAGAGAAATTCAGCAAAGCCTGATGTGTTTACTGACACTAAAAAACGCCCAGCTGGGGCGTTTTTTAGTCTGTCGCAGCGACTTTATAGCAGCGGCGGCAACGGAATTTGCTGGCCGTTAACATCCACCACCATGTCATTCAGCTTCGCCGCCAGCACCAGCCGATCCCCCTCAGGCACCAGCAACCCTTGTTTGACCAAGGGCGCGAGTTGCATGCGCACAAGGGGATAATCCTCTACCAGCACCATAGGTACACTTATATTCATTTCGCCGGTTAACTGTTGCATAACCATCAGCATTGCCGCTTCTTGATCCCCCGTAAGCTCCGGATGATTAATCACAGCGTTACCGGTTACGGCACCTTCCGGCGTATCCAGAGTCAACTCCGGAACCCCGACCGAAAACCCTGCCGCTGCAAGGCTGCGCACGGCGGTATTTACCTGGTTCATAGCCGCCATCTGCCGTTCAAACGACTCACGACTACCGGCATCCGGTGCCAGGGTCGTGCCTTGGAGCTCGGCCATACTGGTTGTCAGCATGTTCCAGCTCGCAACATCCAGATTTTCCAGGGCAAACGCCAGTTTGTGCGGGCCATAGTCCTGGTTTTCAAAACTGACTTGCCCCACCTCAATCGATAACCGCGAATCTAAACGTTGCCCATCGTCATTTGCCTCAGTGCTGCTTCGCGCTTGCACATTCTCTAGCGTCATCGGGGACTCTTCAGGGGACGTCAGTGCAACGGAGGCAACCGAGGCTTCCATGGTCCCGGCCCATATATCACCACTCAAGTGTGCCATGCTTTGCTCAACACGGAAGTCATTAACGCGAATGCTCATATCCGGCCCGGTAAGGTTCAGTTGTGGCCAAACTACCAGTGCTTCAACCTGTGAGCCTGCGTCGCTGATTTCGATTCGGGCAATACCGCCACTGGTTCTGAGCGACTCACCGCTTTCCGGGTTATCAATGGTCAAGGCTGGAGCTTCCAGCTCAAGCACGGCGGTACCCCAAAGGCGTGTTTCCAGACTCAGCCTTGGCCGCTCCTGAAACCAGTCGGCACCTTCAGGCGCCCAACCTTCAACCGGCTCAAAATCCATAAAGCTGCCGGTGATCCCGTGAGACACACTGGCACGGTACTCAATTGGGTAGGTTTCACCGTCTTCGGGATTAAACACTATTAACGTGCCGCCCAACTCCGCGCTAAAAAAACCCCGGCGGTAGTCAGTTGTCTGCATTTGCACAAACGGCTGCGACTGATTCAGTTCACGAGTGACCTGTTGCCATTGCTGCTGCGTTGCATATCCCACCACCCACGGCATTGCGCCAGCAACAACCAGTACGCCGACGCCGGCAACTATCCACTTTGCTTTCAAGAAATCTCTCCGTTTGAACAGGTTAGGACTTGCCGGTCAGGCGCTCTAATAATAAAAGTTGCGAGGCCACACGCGGCTCACCCTCCGCCGGCTGATTTTGAATATAACCACCATCCGCCTGCAACATCCAGGACTGGCAATTGTCTGAAAGGTAAGTATCCAAATCTTCGCGCACACGCGCAATCAACTCCGGATCTTCAATCGGAAACGCCGTCTCAACCCGGCTCAGCAAGTTGCGCTCCATGCAATCCGCGCTTGAGCAATACACCTGGGGCTTGCCATCGTTACCGAAATAGTATGCTCGAGTATGCTCCAGGAAACGCCCCACGATCGATCGCACCCGAATATTATCCGAAAGGCCTGGCACCCCGGGCCTGATGCTGCATATGCCGCGAACAATCAATTCAATTTTTACGCCCGCCTGGGAGGCCAGGTACAGGGCTTTTATCAGCCGAATTTCAGTCAACGCATTGATCTTGATAATGATACGACCTTTATCACCCAGTTCGGTTTCACGCTCAATCAGGCTGAGCAGTCTTTTATGGAGTGTAAACGGCGCGTGGAACAGTTTCTTGATCTTCAGGGCCTTGCCCATGCCGGTTAACTGTTGGAATAGCTTGTTAACATCGTCTCCGATGGACTCGTCACAGGTCATGTAGCTGTAATCGGTGTACAGGCGCGCGTTGACCGCATGGTAGTTGCCAGTACCCAGGTGAACATAGCGCCGGAGGCGACCTTCCTCGCGGCGCACAATCAGAATCATCTTGGCGTGGGTTTTGTACCCCACCACGCCGTAAACCACGACCACCCCCGCTTCTTGCAACCGACTTGCCAGCTCCAGGTTTTCAGCCTCGCTGAATCTTGCCCGCAGCTCAACAACAGCGGTTACCTCTTTGCCACGCCGGGCCGCGTCTGCCAAGGCTTCAACAATCTCCGAATTGGCGCCGGTACGATAAAGCGTCTGGCGGATCGCCAGAACCTGCGGGTCTTTCGCGGCTTGGCGCATCAAATCGACAACCGGACTGAAGCTCTGAAAGGGATGGTGTAGCAGGATCGGTCGTTTGCGAATGGCGTCGAATATAGTTTCCTTATTGCGGATCTGCCGGGGGGTGGTGGGCGAAAAGCCCGAATACGTCAAATCAGGGCGATCCACCAAACTGGTCACAGCCATCAGCCGGGTCAGATTCACCGGCCCGTTAACTTGATACCGGTCTTTTTCTGTCAGACCAAACTCCGTCAGCAGGAACTGCACCAGCGCCTGCGGGCAGTTGTCCGCCACCTCCAAACGCACACCGTCGCCAAACCGGCGGCTGAGCAACTCGCCACGCAGGGCGGACGCCAGATCTTCAAGATCGTCTTCCAACTCCAGGTCCGCGTTGCGTGTGAGCCGGAACTGATAGCAACCCTTGACCTCCATGCCCGGAAACAGCTCATCCGTGTGGGCGTGAATCATCGAAGACAGGAAAACCAGATTCTCCCCACCGTTACACACATCATCCGGTAAGCGCACCAGCCTTGGCAGTGAGCGCGGCGCCGGCACGATAGCCATACCCGTCTCACGACCAAAGGCATCTTTGCCATCCAGCTCAACAATAAAGTTAAGGCTTTTATTAACCAGGCGAGGGAACGGGTGGGAAGGGTCCAGCCCAATGGGGCTCACCACCGGCAGAATCTCGTCGTCAAAATAGTTGCGCACCCACTCCGCCTGTTCTGGAGTCCACTCTCGGCGACGCACGAAGTGGATGTTCTGTTTTTCCATCTCCGGGATCAGAACATGGTTCAGGATGTCGTACTGCTCATCGATATACTCATGGGCAACACGGCTGATCTCGTTCAGCGCCTGTTCAGGCATTATGCCATCCGCACCGATCGTCTCCCGGCCGTACTTGATCTGCTGGCGCAGACCAGCCACCCGTATTTCAAAGAACTCATCCATGTTGCTGCTAAAAATACAGCAAAAAATCAACCGATTGATCAACGGGTGTGTGGTATCAAGTGCCTGCTTCAATACCCGGTAATTGAACTGAAGCTGGCTCAGTTCACGATTGAAGTAGTTTTCGCTGGCGTCCAAATTAATCACTTCACCCACCGGCGGGATATTCATTGGCGCAGGTATGCTCTGATCTCCATCCGCTATCAACTTCTTGGCGATTTCCGTTGTCATGGCTTTTCAGTTCCTATCTGATTGACCGCCAACCGGCTCGCGCTGGCGGGTGATCCGAAAACGGCTTCAGCGCTTCCGATCTCGCATCAGGCGGGCCGCCCGTACGGCGAAGTAAGTCAGAATCCCGTCCGCGCCCGCACGGCGCATGGACATCAAGCTTTCCATCACCACGGTATCACCATCGAGCCAGCCGTTCAGCTCTGCGGCCATGTGCATGGCGTACTCGCCGCTTACCTGGTACACAAAGGTGGGCACCTGCAACTCGGTTTTTACCCGGTGCACAACATCCAGGTACGGCATACCGGGTTTAACCATTACCATATCTGCGCCTTCAGACAGATCCATCATGGTTTCGTGAAGTGCTTCGTTACTGTTGGCAGGGTCCATCTGATAAGTCTCTTTGCTACCCTTACCAAGATTTCCGGCAGAACCAACCGCGTCCCGGAAAGGCCCATAATAGCCAGATGCATACTTGGCAGAATAAGCCATGATACGGGTATTTACATGACCAGCCGCTTCCAGCGCTTCGCGAATGGCGCCAATTCGTCCGTCCATCATATCGGACGGGGCCACTACATCGGCTCCCGCGTCTGCGTGGGATAGGGCTTGGCTCACCAGGGCTTCTACCGTGATATCGTTCAGCACATAACCATTGTCATCAATGATGCCATCCTGGCCATGGGTGGTGAATGGATCCAATGCTGCATCGGTGATCACGCCCAACTCCGGGAAAGCCTTTTTCAAGGCTCGGACAGCACGTTGCGCCAACCCATCAGGATCCCAGGCACCGGAGCCATCAAGATTTTTCTTCTCTGCGGCAACCACTGGGAACAGCGCCACCGCAGGAATGCCCAACTCAACCATTTCCGCCGCCAGCTCAAGCAATAAATCAATACTCAGGCGATCTACGCCGGGCATAGATTCCACTTGCTCACGCTGCCGCTCACCTTCCAACACAAAAACCGGATAAATCAGATTGTCTGGCGTCAGCTGGTTCTCCCTCACAAGCCGCCGGGAAAAATCACTGGCACGATTGCGACGCAGGCGAGTAGTGGGGAAAACACGGGATGTTGATAGCGACACAGAAAACCTCCTGAATGACACTGCAAAGAGTTGGATCGAAAATCCCGATGCCTTGGCGACACCGTTTGCGCCATTATACACCCCTGAGCCAGCCAGTTGCAGGCCGCAGGAGGCTTTTCCGTAGGCTATGCTACTGAATGGAATAGCGCTTTGGCCCGGAGACGCCTACAGCGCCATAAGCTGCCTCCAGATCTGACCGCGCAAGCTTATAATCCAGTTCTCAGCCAAGTGTATCCAGCGGCTGCCAATCCGGTATATTGAGATCAGAGGACCACCAACCAGCATTGATGGCGATTATTGACCCATTGCTAAAACGTCGATGTTGTCGATGGGTTGAGTACAATCCCCAAAGCAGGGAGTGAGACGTATTATATGAGCCATACTAGACGGAAGCGGAACTTTTTTCCGAGACAGACTGCAAAAACCTGCGTTGACACAAAAAATGAATAATGATTCACTAGTTCTAGGGAGCCGAAATGGCTTATCGCGAAACAGAAAAAATGCGCCTGCGAAAAGCGGCGACGCGCCAACAGATTGTTAAGTGCACATATCAATGCGTTGCAGAAGGCGGCTTTCGCGACGCAAAGATTACTCGCATCGCGCAACTCGCGGGCGTAGCCACGGGAACGATCTATCGCCATTTCGAGTCAAAAGAAGATTTGTTTGCAGAAATTTTCCGCCTGGCCACACAGCGTGAAATGGACAAGGTTGCAGAAGCTCTGGCAACACCAGGAAGTACGACAGTGCGGCTGGAAAGAGCACTACGGCAGTTTGCCGAGCGGGCACTGACCGGCCCTGTGATGGCTTGGTCACTCATTGCCGAGCCGGTAGACCCGAAAGTGGAAGTGGAACGGCTGGCCTATCGAAAAGCCTATGCCAACTTATTTGAACAGGCGATTTCGGAAGGCATCGAAGAAGGGTGTATTCCGGATCAAAACGCACGCCAGAGCAGCACCTGCCTGGTCGGCGCTATCGCGGAAAGCCTTGTCGGCCCGTTGTCACCAACCCAATCCGGACAGGCGACCGCAGCTGAAACTGATAACAACGACCCGCTGGTCGACACCATCATCCGCTTTTGCATACAGGGGTTGACCGGCACCAGGAGCTAGCCATGAACGCACCGCAGCCCAACCCCGGAACACCCACAGAGAAACCTGGCGATCGCTACCTGGCGGTTACCCACGAAGTCGTCAACCAGCCTCCCACGCTGGAAAACTACAACCTGTATGAACAGGATATTGCGCTTCAAGAAGCTGTGAAGCGCGAAGGCGCTGGTACAGCAGAAAGCGACCTGAAAGCTTTCGGCGCCCTTGCCGGCGACGCAGCAACCATCGACTTGGGCTTTCGCGCCAATAACAACAAGCCCGTATTCAACACCCACGACCGCTTCGGCCACCGCATCGACGAAGTAGACTTTCATCCTTCATACCATGAACTGATGCGCATCGCCTTTGAAAATGGCCTGCACAGCAGCCCCTGGACGAACCCAGGTAAAGGTGCACATGTAACCCGCGCGGCTAAATACTACATGCACTCCCAAGTGGAGGCTGCACATTGCTGCCCGGTGACCATGACCTTCGCCGCCATTCCCTCCATCCGCAAGCAACCGGAATTGGCAGCGATCTGGGAATCCCGAATTCTGACTAACAGCTACGACGCCCGTAACGTTCCCGACAGCCAGAAAAGCGCTGCTTCCATCGGCATGGCCATGACCGAAAAACAAGGTGGCAGCGACGTGCGCGCCAACAGCACCCAGGCCTATCCGGTCGGCAGCAAAGGCCCGGGGCAAGCTTACGAGTTGGTCGGACACAAATGGTTTGTCTCCGCCCCCATGTGCGACGCTTTCTTGGTGCTGGCCCAAGCACCCGGCGGCTTATCTTGCTTCCTGATGCCACGCTGGCGCCCAGACGGCACCAAAAACCCCTGGCAGGTACAGCGCTTAAAAAATAAAATGGGCAACGTCGCCAACGCCTCCAGCGAAGTAGAACTGCGCGGCGCATTGGCCTGGATGATCGGTGAAGAGGGCCGTGGCGTGCCCACCATCATAGAAATGGTCGCCATGACTCGCTTCGACTGCATGATCGGCAGCTCTGCCGGCATGCGCCAGGCTTTAGCCCAAGCCACACACCACTGCCGTCACCGCAGCGCCTTCGGCAGCCAGCTCATCGATCAGCCGCTGATGCAGAACGTACTGGCCGACCTGACGCTGGAAAACGAAGCCGCCCTCGCCTATACCATGCGAGTTGCCCGCGCCCTGGACAACCAGGATCAGGAGCACGAACGCTTGTTTGCCCGCCTAGCCACACCGGTAGGCAAATACTGGGTCTGCAAACGCACCCCCAACCACGCCTACGAAGCTATGGAATGCATCGGCGGCAGCGGCGTAATGGAAGACTGCATCATGCCTCGACTGTTCCGGGAATCGCCCATTAACGCCATCTGGGAAGGCAGTGGTAACGTCCAGTGCCTGGACACATTGCGCGCTATCAATAAAGAACCGGAAACACTAGACGCCTTCTTCCGCGAAGCCGCCCAAGCAAAAGGTGCCGACCGCCGGTTCGACCAGTTCCTGGCGCAACTGCAAAACGACTTCGCAGATATCAGCGATTTCCAGTACCGAGCCCGCAACCTGGTAGACCGAATGGCATTGGCTATGCAGGCATCCCTACTGCTACGAAACGGGGACAAAGCCGTTGCAGACGCCTTTTGCGCCTCCCGCCTGCAATCGAATGGCGGCATGAACTACGGCAACCTGCCCTCTGGCATCGATGCTGCGGCTATTATCAAGCGCGCGACACCTGTAGTAGGCTAAAGTCGATGTCCACCGAGGTGTAAAAGCACAACTTGGCGGACTCCCTTGCATTGTTCATGAACCTGCGGGGGAGGCTTTTCCAAAACTGTGCGGAGTCATGGATGGCGGAGCCCAAGCGCCACATGAATGTGCCGCAAGGAGCGTGTTTTGGAAAAGCCTCCCCTGCGGGTTCCAGCACCAAAGCCGGAACACCCATGTCTGAAGCACTAAGAAAACTGCTCAAAGAAGGCAATGCGCCTCAACAACACACCACGATTACACCCCACGTAGGCGTACTAACCCTCCACTTCCAGCTATACGGCTGCGAAGACCTCAAAGCCAAACGCAAAGTCTTCACCACCCTACGCGCCGTATGGGGCAAAGAACCCGACCTGGCCGTAGCAGAAACCGCCGACCTGGAAGCCCTGGACTGCGCCACCTGGACAATCGCCGCCCTGGGCACCTCCTCGCAGCTAATCACCCAACGCCTCGACCAAATAGAGAAAGCCATTCAAGAACGGGTCGATGCCGCTATACTCGATATTCATCGAGAAATTCTCTAAAAAGCCCGGTGGCACAACACCAAAGCAGCCCGTATAATACGCGTCCTCAGGGATGCCAGCGTGCCTGTAAGCGACAGGTTTCAAGTAACCAATGCCGGAATCAGACCCCGGCTGTATCCGTCAGGAACCCGGAACCGGACCTGCGGACGACCGCTGATTGTGTGTGGTATCTATGACCGGAAAGAAAAAATCTGCCCAAGCTTCAATCGAAACCATGTACCGCGTGTTCACCGTGCCCGAGGCACCGGAGTCTACGCTCAGCCGGATAGACCAAAACATTTCCCGCAATCTTGCAGGCTTCCTGCAGGATCATATCGTTGCGGTTGAACGGGACCTTGCAGACGTCGAGAAAAACTTCTCCGAGTACGTCATCCCGGAAAAACCCGTGTTCGTTTCCGAACAAACCCAGTTCCTGCTAGACAAACTGGTGGCCAACTCCGTACACACTGCGTCCCCCGCCTTTATCGGCCACATGACCTCAGCGCTGCCGCATTTTATGCTACCGCTGTCTAAAATCATGATTGCCCTGAATCAAAACCTGGTGAAAACAGAAACCTCCAAGGCCTTTACGCCCATGGAACGGCAGGTTCTGGGCATGATTCACCGGCTGGTGTATCGGGAAGACGGCGCCTTTTACCGAAAGTGGATGCACGACCCTCGCTACGCCCTTGGGGCCATGTGTTCCGGTGGCACAGTCGCCAATCTGACCGCACTCTGGGTAGCCCGCAACCGAGCCTTCCCGGCAGAAGGCAGCTTCCGTGGCCTACATCAGGAAGGTCTGTTCCGTGCCCTGAAATACTACGGCTACGAAGGCGCGGCTATCGTGGTCTCCCGCCGTGGCCACTACTCTCTTAGTAAGGCCGCCGACGTACTAGGCCTGGGCCGCGACGCACTAGTGTCAGTAGATACCGATAACGATAACCGAATCGACACCGACGCCCTGCGCGATAAATGCCTGGAACTGCAAAAGCAAAAAATTAAGATTATGGCGATCTGCGGCGTAGCAGGCACCACCGAGACAGGCAACGTAGACCCGCTGGATGCCATGGCAGATGCCGCCCGGGAGTTCGGCGCCCACTTCCACGTGGATGCTGCCTGGGGCGGGCCTACGCTGTTCTCCAGAACCTACCGCCACCTGCTGCGCGGTGTAGAAAAGGCAGACTCCGTAACCTTCGATGCCCACAAACAACTGTACGTGCCCATGGGCGTTGGGCTAGTTGTGTTCAAAGACCCAAGCTTGGCCAGTGCGGTTGAACACCACGCGCAATACATCATCCGGAAAGGCTCCCGAGACTTGGGCACCACCACGCTGGAAGGCTCGCGCCCCGGCATGTCCATGCTGATCCACTCTGGCCTGAAAATTCTGGCCAGAGAAGGCTACGAGATACTGATCGATCAAGGCATCGAAAAAGCCGCAACCTTCGCAGAAATGATAGAAGCGCAGGCGGATTTTGAGCTGGTTACCCGCCCAGAATTGAACATACTCACCTACCGCTACTGCCCTAAAAATGTGCAGCAAGCGCTGGCACTGGCTGACCCGCTTCAGGCCGAAAAACTCAACGCCTGCCTGAACACGATCATCAAGTTTATCCAGAAAACCCAGCGGGAGCGCGGCAAGGCGTTTGTTTCAAGAACACGCTTAGAGCCTGCCCGTTACTACAATTTCCCGTGCATCGTCTTCCGGGTTGTTTTAGCGAACCCTCTGACCACGGCAAAAATCCTGACAGATATTCTGGAAGAGCAGAATGAGCTTTCTGGGGAAGAAGAGATTCAGGATGAAATACAGATACTGCATCAAATGGCAGATGCTGTGCTAAAGCAGCATGGGCAGGGTCAAAGGCAGGCCTGACTTTTCTAGCTACCCTTTGGAAACCGCAAGGGAGGGTCAGAGCTGGCCTCTAACCCTCGAAGGGAATTTGTTCAGTACATCGCCTCTTCGTCATCCAACACTTCTTGGATGATATCCAGGAACATGCGATCCGCTTCGCTCCACTTCTCCGGAATGCGAATAGTCGTGTTAGAGCTAATTTCCCGGGCGACCAACTCATCAGCGTCGGCCTCTGAGCGAAACTTACGGGCAATATCTACAGACTTAACCGCGATCGTAGGATCGCTTAGCACCTTCTTGATGAACACTCGCAGCTCATCAATCACCCTGGCCTGACGACTTTCAATCGGTGTACTCATAGCTCACCCTCCGGACAAACGAATTCTCGGGGAACACGCAGCTCCCCCGACAGACCGCACAGTATGACCAAACCCGCACGTTACAACCAGTCAGTGCGTCAGATGAAGAGCCCGCGCAAAGTGAAAAACACAATAGCGGCCATAACCGCTGACGCAGGTACCGTAATAATCCAGGCGGCACCTATGCGTACCAGGTGCGACCGCTTAACCATTTCTTCTTTGTAGATTTTCTTGAGCCGCTTACGATCTGATTTGGTCAGGGGCACGTGTTTTTTCTTCTTGGCCCGTTTCAAGAGTTTTTCCATTTCCTCCACGGATGCATTGCGAAAATCATCCAGGAAAGGCTTGAGAAGCTCCTGATCGTCCGTGTCACGCTCCTCCATAATCTTGTGCAGCTGAGTAGCGTAGTTGGATTTCAGGTACTCGCGCAGGAAGCCAACACCGAACACACCACCAATGGCGATGTGTGTGGAGCTCACGGGCAAGCCTAGCTGCGAGGCCAGAATAACCGTCAGCGCCGCCGAAAGAGCAACACAAAACGCGCGGGTTTTATCCAGTTCGGTAATCTCGCTGCCCACGGTTTTGATCAGGCGCGGGCCAAATAGCATAAGGCCGACAGTCAGGCCCAAGGCTCCGATCATCATCACCCACAAAGGAATGCTGGATGCGGTGACGACTTCACCGCTGGACAGGGCATCGTTAATAGCTGCCAGCGGGCCGATGGCGTTAGCTACGTCGTTAGCACCATGGGCAAAGCTCAGCAGTGCGGCCGCGAATATCAACGGCCAGGTAAACAGAGTATTTACCCCACCGGCACTGTTTTCCATAGTGGCTGCCCGGCGCGCGGCCAGAGTACGCACGACAAAAAATGCAATCACGGCAGCAACCAAACCAACCAGGGAGGCCTCGAGAAAGCCTACCTGAACAATCTTTTTGACGCCCTTGATCATCAGGTAAGTGCCGAACGCCCAAGCCATAACGGCCACTAGCCATGGCACAAAGGTTCGGGCCGCGGGTATCACATCTTTTCGATACAACACGGTCTTGTTGACTACGAACAGCAACAGAGCAGCTAAGGCCCCGCCGAGTACCGGAGAAATCACCCAGCTACCGGCGATCTTCGCCATAACTGTCCAGTCTGCGATCCCCCAGCCACCCGCTGCGATGCCAGCTCCAAGCACACCGCCCACAATGGAATGCGTGGTAGATACCGGCGCACCCATCCAGGTCGCCAGGTTGAGCCAGAGCGCGCCCGCCAGCAGTGCCGCCGTCATCAGCCACACAAAGGCTCGGCCATCGTCCAGACTTGTGGGGTCAATAATGCCCCCTTTGATAGTGGAGACCACATCCCCGCCGGCAATCAATGCACCTGCAGACTCAAACACGCCGGCAAGAATAACGGCAGCGCCCAAAGACAAAGCTCCGGAGCCAACAGCAGGGCCAACGTTGTTCGCAACATCATTGGCGCCTATATTAATGGCCATATAGCCGCCGATGACTGCAGCAGCCATTAGCAGTGTGCTATTGGGCATACCGTCACTAAACGCGCCTACAACCAACCAGACCCCCAGCAAGAACAGCAGGCTGAACCCGATCCGGTATCGCTCTGTAGAGTTGCTGGTAAGGAGGGTGTCCAGGAATCCGCTTGAACGGGCCATAACAGAAAAGGTCTCATTTGGTCTGTGTGGGGAACGAACCGCTGTACTGCGCGCAACTATAAATTTTTTGCCCTTGAATTGAAACAAATGTGCGTTCACGCGATGCGGTCACACAATACACTCGTAGTGGGTGCATACCTACCACTGCCTGATCCATAATAAATAATAATGCCGAAGTGCTACCTAAAAGCACTGCGTATCCAGACAGGGCTGTCTATGACCAGAGACTCATCTTCGGGCTACCAAGCTACTCGCGAACGTGAAGATACCCAGGTTTCACGCGTGCTGACTTGGCTATCATTGGCAGCCATACTATGCCTTTTCGGCATTGGCGCTAAAGCTTGGCACTCAGGTCACACCCATCACGCACTGGCCCTCTGGGGTTTTATTTTTCCAGTACTGGCAAACATGCTCTGGTTTGCAAAAACGGGCAACCGTGACGTACAAAACGTCGGGCTCCTGATTATTGTCAGTTTGCTTTTTACCTACCTGATAGCCTCGGGCGGCGAGAGCAATACCGGCCCCCTCTGGTTCTATGTATTCCCGCCCCTGCTGTTTTTTCTAACTAACCTTAAAACTGGCACCATGATCCTCCTGCTGGTTTATCTGGTAGCTATTATTGTATTCCAGTTTCCCAGCCTGCCCTTCGTGCTCGCAGAATATGACAGTGACTTCAAGATTCGGTTTTTCGCCACTTTGTCTTTCGAGTCGATTTTCTGTTTTGTGCTAGAGGCAAGTAGGCTGAAAGCTCGTAACGAATTGCTGGGCTTGGCCCTAGCCCATGAGCACGCAGCCAAAACCGATGAACTCACAGGCCTTTCGAACCGCCGGGATATCCTCAATCGGTTATCAGAAGAGTTTTCACGATACCAACGCTCCGGGCGCCACTTCTCCATTGCTCTAATCGACTTGGATCTGTTCAAAAACATTAACGACCAATACGGCCACAGCGCGGGCGATGCAGCCTTAAAGCAATTCACCAACCTGGTGCGATCCGTCATCCGCCAACCGGATGTGGCCGCTCGCTGGGGTGGCGAGGAGTTTTTGTTGCTGCTACCAGACACCTCATTGATCCCAGCCCTCACGCTAGCCGAGCGTTTGCGCCGCGAAGTTGCAAATGCAAGTTTCAGCTTTCATGGGCAGAATTTGCCGGTAACCATGAGCGCAGGCGTTTGTTCCATCGCCCAGATCGATTCTATCGACAATATGCTCAAGCAGGCAGACATCCAGCTATATAGCGCAAAGGGGGCCGGCCGCAATCGGATAGCGCCCAGGGTTCGCTGCCAAGAGCCAGATGTTCAGAGCGAGCCATGTGCTTGAGGCCACCCGCTCTGGCCGCTATGATCCTACGCCATATAAATCCCGGTAATCCGCCTTCGCAGTGAATAGGTAATTCCATGACAGACATTCGAATTCTGGTAGGCAGCGTATACGGTGGCGCATTGATGACAGCCAAAGCCATCAAGCAGGCGCTGGGTACCGACGGCTACTCGGTAACCGTTTTGGAAAACCCCGTGCTTGACGATATAACGTCTGATGCGTCGCCATTACTGATTTGCACATCAACGACCGGTCAAGGAGAGGTACCAGGTAACCTACTGCCGTTCTACGTAGCCTTGCGCGAGCAGCTACCGCAGCAGCCGGGCAGGCCCTTCGGCATTATTGTTCTGGGCGACAGCTCCTACGGCGATACCTTTTGTGGTGCCGGCGAGCTCATAGAAGAAGCGCTCTATGAAACCGCTGCCCGAAAGGTTGGCGAAACTCTGTGCATTGACGCACTTGAAACCCAAGAGCCTGAAAATGAGGCCTTACCCTGGGTACGAGAATGGATAACTTCTGTCGCAACTTGATCGCCAGTCGTGTCGCAAAAAACGACACTCAGCGCTGACGAATCAACGCTTCTTGAGTGGTAGATGCCACCAAAACGCCATCCTGATTGAAGAAGTTGCCACGGTTAAAGCCACGACTGGAAGAGGCACTTGGGCTGTCTTTGTCGTAAAGCAGCCAATCCTCCATCCGGAAATCCCGGTGGAACCAGATGGCATGATCCAGGCTTGCGATCTGCAGTCCCTTGTTCATAAAGGACACACCGTGGGGATTCAGGGATGTCCCAAGAAACGAAAAGTCCGAGGCATAGGTAAGCAGGCAGCGATGCAGAACCGGATCATCCGGTAGCGGCCCTAGTGCACGAATCCAGCTCTGTTTGTGAGGCGGGCGCTTTTCAGGCTGAAGCGGGTTCATTGGATTAACCGGGCGGATCTCAATGGGGCTGTCGCGGGTCATGAGTTCCCGTAATTTCTCCGGCACCTGTGCGGCCATCATCTTGCCCCACTCCTGCTCGGAACGCAGGGTTTCGGGGTCTGGTGAATGTGGCATCTCAACCTGATGTTCGAAGCCCTCTTCAGCAACGTGAAACGACATGGAACCGGTGAGAATTTCCTTGCCATCCTGGCGGGCAATGACACGGCGAACCGCAAAGCTTCGGCCATCGCGCACCCGCTGAACCTCGTAATCTATCGGCATATGCTGGTTGCCTGGGCGCAAAAAATAGGCATGCATTGAATGGCAAAGTCGACCTTCAACGGTGTGGCTGGCAGCCATCAGCGCCTGCCCAAGAACCTGCCCTCCAAACACGTGGGGAAACCCAAGGTCCTGGCTGTCGCCCCGGTAGTGGTCGTCACCTGTGGGAGCCAGGTACAGCAGCTCCACCAATTTTTTTGTAATCTCAAGCATGGCTGCTCCAGTTGATTCGTTAGCACACGAAGTAGTTTCTACGCCAAGCAGGGACTTTTCGCAACGAAAAGTGCTTGCAGGAGGGCGGGTACTCAAGAATGTATGGGCGGTACTATTTTAGACAGAGCCTGCTTTTCTAACGCGAACCGACCGGTAACCGCAAAACCCAGCACATCGCCTTCTGGGTTTTTGAACAAGGTTTTTACATGAGTGCCGTCTTGCTCAGTTTCCCAACTGCCCTGAGCATCCGTCGGTGGCGGGCAAACAGCCGCCGGGCAACAGGGTGTTTTAATCATCACTGGCATAGTGCCGTAGCTCACCTGTGTACGCTCACCCGTCAAATTTTTTGCCAATACACGGGCGCAAGCCATCAATGGCAAAACATATAGCAATACATGGCCGTCCACTTCTGCGCAGTCACCCAATGCATAGACATCCTGAGCCGATGTTTCGAGCGCTCGGTTAACCGTGATACCCCGGCCTGTCTCAATACCCGCTGCACGAGCCAACTCCGTGCGGGGCCGCAAACCCACCGCAGAAATCACGATATCCGCCTGCAGGGTTTCGCCATTGGCCAAAAACAAAGACACACCCGTTTCTGCCGGCTTAATTCTTTCAACCCAGGTTTCCAGATGAAACCCCACGCCAAGGGATTCCAGCTCTGCCTGCACCGCATTGGCGGCGGCTGGTGGCAGTAGGCTGGGCATAACGGCATCGGAAGGAGCAATCACCTCCACCTCGTAGTCGCCATTACGCAAATCGTTCGCAAACTCGCAGCCAATCAATCCGGCTCCCATAATCGCGACACGACTTCCCGGTTTCAGCGCCTTGCGAAACGCCCGGTAATCTCCCAAATCGTTAATTGGAAAGACCCGTTCCTGGCCATCACCCGGTATAGTCAGGCGAATAACGTCGGCACCCCAAGCCAGTACCAGCTTGCTATAGGACAGGCTATCGCCACCCAGCAGCAACCTGTGCCCTTCTGTGTCTACACCCGTCACTGTGGCGTAGGTACGCAATTCCAGGTTCAGCTGCTCCGCCATGGCCTCAGTGGCAGCCTGCGCCAGCCCATCTGCATCTTTGCCTTTGGTAAAGCCTGTGGACAGCATGGGTTTGGAGTAGCTAACACCATCATCCGCAGTGACCATGACAATCCGGACTTGCTTATCTTGCTTACGGATTTCCCTGGCCAGCGAATAACCCGCCAAGCCTGTTCCCACAATAACGATGGGGGTCTGCTCTGTCATAACCATGCTCCGCTCGGGGTCAGCTGATTTCGATCATTTCAAAATCTTCTTTGCCCACACCGCAGTCTGGGCACTCCCAGTCTTCGGGTACATCTTCCCATGTGGTACCCGGCTCAATACCATCTTCGGGCCAGCCTTCCGCTTCATCGTATACCAGGCCACATACCACGCACTGCCACTTCTTCATAACAATCTCTCCACCACATGTATGTGGCCTCAACGTTAATTGTCGAACAATGCCAAACTAAGTATTTTCACCAACAGGCCTAAAAACCCACCGTGCGCGTCACTTACGAGTGTTGCAGCTCAATGATACCCGGCACATAGGGATTGACCAATGCCAGCGAAGACGCGCCCTCTGATTTTTTCTGCCAATCGTCGCCATTACACCCCCTCCCCTCTGCCGGCCCTCTCCGGTATAATCTCCGGTTTTACGACAGGACCGACCGTTATGAGCGATACCGTCGCCGAAATGAACCAGGTTATGGCGGAAGCTGACTGCCTGATTGATGAGCAACAGGTACAGACCGCCATCCAAAACCTGGCCGACGGCATTACCGACCGCCTTAAAGACAGCAACCCTTTGCTGTTTTGTGTGATGAACGGCGGGCTAATTTTTACCGGCCAGCTTTTACCCCGGCTCAAGTTCGCGGTGCAGGCAGAATACCTTCACGCAACGCGCTACCGGCAGGAAACCACCGGTGGCATCCTTGAGTGGCGGCTCCAGCCTGACGCAGATATGAAAGATCGCATCGTGCTGATTATTGACGACATTCTTGACGAAGGCACCACTTTGTGCGCTATTGCCGATTATTGCCGGGCCCATGGCGCAAAACAGGTACTGACAGCCGTACTGGTCGATAAACAACATGACCGCAAGGCCCACCCAGATCTCAAAGCAGATTTTACTGGTCTTCAGGTGGAAGACCGCTTTCTGTTTGGCTACGGCATGGACTACAAAGGTTACTGGCGCAATGCGCCTGGGATATATGCGGTCAAAGGTCTCTGATATCAGCACCCCGACAGACAATCCCGGCCTGATCATCCCGCCAACCGTTTGGTATCGGTCTTTCGCCGCAGCCGGTCTACGCAATCCGGGCGTTCATGGCCCTGCTCGATACTGGCTGCAAGTGGAAGGCTCCTTTACCCGGGCACTTCAGAAACAATGTGCACGCTCGTTTCATGTTGAAGTGCAGCGCGAAGGGTTTGCTACGCCCACCCTTGAAGAAGCCAGACGACTCAGGATTCCCATGCGCCAACAGGCCTGGATTCGTGAAGTACGCCTGTGTGGTGATGGTGCGCCTTGGGCGCTTGCACGCACCGTCATTCCGCTTTCTTGCCTAACAGGAAAAGGCAGGCGCCTGCTTCATCTTGGCAGCAAACCGCTGGGCGCCTATCTATTCAGCAGCCAGGGTTGGCGGCGGGGGGCACTGGAAACCGGGCTTAGCAATCACCTAAGCTGTGGTTCATCGAACGGCATGCCCGAACTTGCTCGCCGCTCCTTGTTCAGCAATAACGAGAGCGCCCTGTTGGTGGGTGAATACCTGCTTCCGGTGCTTTACCGAAAAAGCTAACTTCTTCCCAAATACTCCTAGCGGATAGACCATGTTGCCCAATGCAGTGCCAGCACACATACGGAGCCGACTGACTGATTACGCACAGTTGCTGCGCATCAACCGCCCTATTGGCACTTTGCTTCTACTCTGGCCTACCTACTGGGCTCTCTGGCTTGCCGGTGAAGGCAGCCCCGGCATCGGCAACATCATCGTCTTCACGCTGGGTGTTTTCTTTATGCGTGCTGCCGGGTGTGCCATTAACGACTTTGCCGACCGGGACTGGGACAAACACGTAAAACGCACCAAAGACCGCCCACTGACAACCGGTCGAGTAAACGCTTGGGAAGCGGTCGCTCTATTTGGCGGATTATGTGTTGTCTCGTTTTTGATGGTGGTGCTATTTACCAACACTCTCACACTCTACTTGTCCTTCGGCGGTGCGGTGCTGGCATTTATCTACCCTTTCACCAAGCGCTATACCCATTTGCCCCAGCTATTTCTTGGTATGGCCTTCTCTTGGGCTATCCCCATGGCATGGGCTGCCGAAGCCGGTGAGCTCAGCCAAACCACCTGGCTACTGTTCACTGCCAACGTACTGTGGACAGTGGCTTACGACACTCTTTATGGCATGGTTGATCGCGACGACGACCTAAAAGTAGGCATCAAATCCACGGCCATCCTCTTCGGCGAAGCCGACCGAGCCATTATTGCCATTCTTCAAGCCATGGTTGTGCTCATTCTGATCATCGTCGGCCAGCGCTGTGAGCTAGGCGCTTTCTATTACCTGGGGCTGGTTGCCATGGCGTGCTTGTTTATCTACCAACAGTACCTTGCCAAAGATCGCGAGCGCGACGGCTACTTTAAGGCATTTCTGAACAATAACTGGGCCGGGTTTGCCGTTTTTACGGGTTTGATCATCGACTTGATTATTTCTTGAAACGGCTTGTCATATAGCTGTAACACTGAGGCGTTGTAATGGATTTGCAACACAACAAGGTCTGGAACAGGTTATAGATTATGACTGGAAAAACTGTCCTGATTGTCGACGACGAACCCGCCATCCGCGAAATGATCGCCGTCGCGCTGGAAATGGCTGATTACCAATGCCTGGAAGCGGAAGATGCTCGTGAAGCCCATTCCCTAATCCTCGACAGGCAACCAGATATTATCCTGCTCGACTGGATGCTCCCTGGCACCAGCGGCATTGAGCTGGCAAGGCGTTTAAAAAAGGAAGACACCACAGCAGACATTCCCATTATCATGCTAACCGCCAAGGTTGAAGAAGATAATAAAATTCGCGGCCTGGAAGTGGGTGCTGACGACTACATCACCAAACCTTTCAGCCCCAGAGAACTTGTCGCCCGCCTGAAGGCCGTACTGCGCCGGACAACGCCGCCCGGAGTAGACAGCCCCATTGAAGTGCACGGGCTTACACTGGACCCCTCCAGCCATCGCGTTACCGCAAACGATGCCGCACTTAATGTAGGGCCTACCGAGTATCGCCTACTGCAATTTTTCATGACGCACCAAGAGCGCGTGTATACACGCTCCCAGCTTTTGGATCAGGTATGGGGTGGTAACGTTTATGTTGAGGAACGAACCGTTGATGTGCACATCCGACGGCTGAGAATAGCGCTGGGAAAGCACCACAACCACCTGATTCAAACCGTGAGAGGCGCCGGTTACCGGTTCTCTACCCAGTCGGCCTGACTGGCGGCTGTAACCCTCGCCGCAGCGCTTAACGGCAACTCTCCAGGCAAGACAAAGGCAGCCCCTCATGCAACTAAACTGGTCGCGACATCTGCGCTCTACCCTTGCGGGCCTCGCAGGCACCACGCTTGTGGGCCTGTACTTGGGGTTCCCGGTTTATGGATTGGCTGTTGGACTGGGAATCTATTTGCTGTGGACCCTAAACCAGATCCGCCGGCTGGCCCAATGGTTGGAAGACTTGGATGGCTCCAGCGAAGCGCCCCAGAGCTTGGGGATATGGGGCGATCTCTTCGAAAAACTGCACAAACTCAAGCAGAATTATCTGCAATCCCAAGATCGGCTACGTGCAAGAATCGACCGCATACAAGAATCCACCAATGCCATGCGTGATGGCGTTATCCTGACTGATGCCCGCGGGGCCCTGGAGTGGTGGAACGGGTCAGCTGAACATTTTCTGGGGTTTCGCCACAACACCGATCAGGGGCAGTACATCTGCAACCTGATACGCACACCGGCTTTCAAATCCTACTTTGACGCAAAAAACTATCGCGAGCCATTGGAGCTGCACTCACCTGCAAAGCCTCACATTCATCTGCAGATTCAGATCAGCCTATTCGGGGAAGAGGATCGACTTATCGTCGCCAAGGATGTCACGCGCCTGCATCAGCTGGAGCAGATGCGTCGGGATTTTGTAAGCAACGTTTCCCACGAAATGCGAACGCCGCTGACCGTGATCAGCGGCTATCTGGAGACGTTAGTGGACAATGCCGATGACCTACCTGCCAAATGGCGCCGGGCCATCAACACGATGGCGACCCAGTCTTTGCGCATGGAGGCACTGATCACTGATCTCATTCTGCTATCCAGAATTGAAACCGGTGAAAAGGAAGTGAACGATACAACAACGGACGTTAACGGGTTAGTCCAGCAAATATGCCAGGACGCTCGAACGCTCAGCGACGAAAGCCAACACGAGATCACCTTTAACACCACCGGCAATCACCGGCTGAAGGGCGATGAAAAACAGCTGCGCAGCGCCTTCTCCAACCTGGTCTTCAACGCTGTGAAATACACACCCGCGCGGGGCCAGATCACCGTATCCTGGTTCAGCAACAGTGAGGGTGGGTACCTTTCGGTAAAGGACACAGGTGCCGGTATCGAGCAGGTTCACATTCCCCGGCTGACCGAGCGTTTCTATCGTGCCGATCCCAGCCGACATAAAGATACCGGGGGTACCGGGCTGGGGCTGGCCATCGTTAAGCACGTGCTGCTTAATCACGATGGCCAGCTAGAGATACGCAGCCAACTGGGCGAGGGCAGCGATTTTATCTGCCACTTCCCGGCGGAGCGGCTGATCGAAAGCGGGCACCAAACCGCGGCAGAGACAGCTTTGCAAAAAATTGTAGACCCAACAGGTTAAAGAACTGTCACTCCCGTTGGCCGCGTAAAGTCTTCCACCGACTGGAAAACACGCTACCATGGGTCCATTAGTCCACATCTTTTACTCTGACCGAGGTTTCGCGTGCTAACCAAGCTTGCAACGATTCTGCCCAACCGGCATATGGCCTGTCGTCTCTCTATCTCTGCCTTTCTGATTACTTCCGCACTGCCTGTCATGGCGGCGAGTGACGGGCCTTCGAAGGCACCCGAAGGCTTCGAAGAGTGCAAGCTGCAACTGCAGGAAAAAGCCATTGCAGCCGGCGTTAGCGCGAAAACGGCCCAGGATGTCATGACGGGCGTCGAGCATATAGACCGAGTAATCGAGTTAGACCGCAAACAACCCGAGTTTACCACCACATTTGCCGATTACCTGAACCGCCGGGTTAACGACGACAGGGTGAACAAAGGCCGTAAGCTGATCAAAGAACACAGCGCGCTGCTGGAACGTGTGACCGAGGCAACTGGCGTGCCTGCACCCTATCTGGTCGCGTTTTGGGGGCTAGAAACCAATTTTGGCAGCTATTTCGGAAAGATGTCGGTGCCGGATTCACTGACAACCCTGGCCTGCGATGCCCGTCGCAGCACGTTCTTTACCAAACAGCTGATTGCTGCATTGCGCATTATTGACGAAGGCGCAATTTCAGTAGAGCAAATGGAAGGGTCCTGGGCCGGCGCCATGGGCCACGTGCAGTTCATGCCCACCGTATTTTTAAAGCACGCTGTAGACGCAGACGGCGACGGCCGCCGCGACCTCTGGCACAGCCTGCCAGACGCCCTGATGTCTGCTGGCCGTTTTCTTGAGTCAATGAAATGGGACGGAGATTACCGCTGGGGCCGGGAAGTGCTACTGCCGGAGAACTTTGACTACTCTCTTGCCGATGGCCGGCGCGTTGATCTGAGCAAATGGCGAGAGCTAGGTATCACCGACGCATTCGGCAAGCCCCTCGCCGGGGAAGATATCAACGCCGCGTTGATTGTCCCCGCCGGTCATCGCGGGCCCGCCTTTTTGGCTTATCACAACTTTAAAGTGATCATGGGCTGGAACCGCTCTGAGTTTTACGCCATTGCCGTAGGCCATTTGGCCGACCGTATCGCCGGCGCCGGAACTCTCCAGAACCCACCACCGGTGGACACGCCGTCCCTCTCAAGAGACACGGTTCTTGAACTTCAAACCGTCCTCAACGAGCGTGGATACGATGCCGGCAAGCCAGATGGCATTACCGGACCCGCAACCCGCTCCGCTATTCGAAAGTATCAGCACGATGAAGGGCTGATCGCCGATGGCTACCCGGGACAGGAATTACTTGATGGACTTGGAGTGGCCACTCCTTAAAATGTCGGGTTTATTTACATATCGAAAAACCATGGATTTTTAGTCCGCTGTAAAATATAGGATTTTTAAGTTGGCATGAAACTAGCTAGTTAGTAGCAACTAACGACATAACATCATTTTTGTTATTTCATCATTGAAGCTAGGAGTAATGCATGAAGATTTTGGCAAAAGGATCGTTTGGTGCACTGTTGCTGACAGCGGCCATGAGTGTAGCGGCGTTTCCAGTTGACGTAACGACTATTAACGGCGCCTTTAATAACGTGGACAGCAACGGATCCAATATTAGTGGCAACGGCACGGATCACATCAAATGGGGCTGGGGTTTTGTCAAAAGCAGTTACAAATTTTCTGGCGCTGGCCAACAACAGATCAATGATGAGTCAGACTTTAGCTTGGGCACACTGACCCACAAGAACAACCTCACTGTAGGCACGTCACTGACATCCACCGATCTTAATATAACACTGGGCTTCGCAGGATTTGGCGATACGGGCACAGCAGAAGGAACGTTTGAGTTCTCACACTCTGAGGATCTTGGCTGGTACGACATGATTACTCAGCAGGACATGACTGTAACAAGCTCAAGCATCGTATTAGGTGGTTTCGAGTATTCCCTCGAACTGGTTGGCTTTAAAGATGGCGATAGCGTCTCTACGGGGGAGTTCCACACTAGAGACTACGAGCTTTTTGCAAGACTTAACGCAACAGCCCTGCCTGTTCCAGAGCCCGGCACTATCGCTTTGCTCGGCTTGGGTCTAGCTGGCCTTGGCATGGCACGTCGGCGCAAAGCCTAAGCCGCTAACGCGTTGACAGGCAGCCTTTTATATAGACAGTCTGCCGCATAGAAAGCACAAAACTGGCACCCCGCCCTTTTATTAGGCCCGGGGTGTCGGCTTTTTTAACACATGCATTTTATCAATGCCTACTCTTCGTGATCTGAGCCCCCAATCCGCGCATAATACTCATCACCATTTTTACACACATACGGAATTCATGGACTCAATCACTCAGGCGGCCCTTGGCGCCTCAATAGCCGGGGCTCTGGCAGGCAAAACTCTCGGCCGGCCGGTGCTTCTCATCGGCGCGCTATTGGCCACGCTTCCTGATCTTGATGTGCTGATTGATTACGGAACGGCGGTCGCGAACTTTACCCAACATCGCGGTTTCAGCCATTCTTTGTTCGTGCTTGCACCGCTATCACTGCTGCTGGCCGCCTTACTATGGCGCTGGAAACCGGAGCTGGGATTCCCGCGTTGGTTGCTGCTAACCGCTCTAGTGTTGGTGACACACCCTCTTTTGGATACGTTTACCACCTACGGCACTCAGCTTTTCTGGCCACTTGGCCGGCCGCTTGCCATCAGCAGCATTTTTATTATCGATCCACTTTATACTCTGCCCTTGCTCGTCGGTTGCATTGCCTTTCTATTGCGCCCTCCTGCATCGAATGCCATAGCGGCAGGCCTGTTGTTGTCCACGGCGTATCTCGGCTGGTCTTTGGCAGCTCAGCAAGTGATTACCGAGCGTGTACAACCTGCTCTGGCAAAAGCCGGCTTCGCTAACGCTGAAATACTCGTGCAGCCTATGCCATTTAACACGGTTCTCTGGCGCGCCACGGCCATCACCGACCAAAACCGAGTTGAAATCGTTACCGGTTTTCTAGATCACAACGCACCTCTAACGCTTGAGCATTTCCCACGCCAACCGGAGCTAGCAAGCGCTGTCTCGCAATTGCCAGAGGCCCAACGCCTGGAATGGTTTACCCGGAGTTTTCTCGACTACAAAGCAATCAGCGGCGACATCACTGCAACCGACATTCGCTTGGGCATTCCAGGATCGCATCCTTTTTCTTTTGTGCTGGCCCATGAACGAGATGGTACCCTTACCGCCGCTGATGGCGAGCCAGCGCCACGGCCTGCCATGAATACTGGCGCACTGCCACTAATCTGGGCCCGCACAACTGGGGCCATTCCGGTACTGTGCCTTGCCAGTCTTACAACGCCGGCCCCCGGCGAGGAATGCTAATACCATGCGCCTTGATCAGTTTATTGCCACCAGCTCACCACTTTCACGCAAAGAGGCCAGGCGCGCTATACATGCGAGTAAAGTCGAGGTAAACGGTGAGGTTTGGAAAGATACTGGCAAACACCTCCCAGCCGGCGCTCAGGTTCTACTGGAAGGAGAGCAACTAACCTTGCAGGGAGAGCGTTATATAATGCTCAACAAGCCTGCAGGCGTTGTTAGCGCAACCCAAGACAGCGAGCACCCAACAGCATTAGACCTTCTGCCGGCCGAGCTAACAGAGGTAGCCCGAAATCTTCATATTGCCGGGCGGCTAGACGCCGATACCACTGGCTTACTGCTTCTAACAACCGATGGCAAATGGTCCCACAGGGTTACGTCTCCCAAAGTAGAATGCCCGAAAACCTATCGGGTGAATTTGAGCACACCTATTTTAGATTTAACCATCAATGCCCTGGAAACAGGCGTAATGCTTCACCAGGATCCCAAGCCTACAAAGCCTGCGCAGGTAAAGGTTCTGGAACCGCAATTGGTTGAATTAACAATTTCAGAAGGGCGTTACCATCAGGTAAAGCGGATGCTGGCAGCGGCAGGCAACCACGTGGAGGCTTTGCACAGACAAAGCATTGGTAACATTATTCTCGACTCGGCACTGCAGCCCGGCGATTACCGGGAACTGACTGAGAATGAAATCGCTTCGGTAGGCTGAGTTGAAGGGAACTCAAGCGCGTTCAAAGCGCTGGGCTTTCAGGTTTTTGCGCACAGCACCCGCTTCGAACACTTCCCCGTTCATGGCAATATAGACTCCAGGCGGCAAAAGCTGCACCGCAGCCCATGCAAAACCTATATTGAACACCGAATCGCTAAGACGCATCCGCGCAGGCTGCATAGCGCCCGTGAGCACAATCGTTTTATTGCTCAGCGACGACAACGCCTGGGCGGTTTCCGCCATGGTGTCGGTGCCATGGGTGATCACTATGCGATTGCTGTCGCAGGCAGTGACAGCTTCACGCACCAGCACTCGATCCTCATCGGTCATATCCAGGCTGTCTTTACGCAACAGCCCTTGCAGGTGATACCCCTTGTGGATATTGGATTCCGCCAGCAGTTCCGGCACCAAAGACTCACCGATTTCAAATTCGCTGTTGGCGTCGAAATACACCTTATCGATGGTACCGCCAGTGGTAAAGATCTGGATCATAAGTGCCCTGCCCTGTTCAGCTTGCTGCGCACACTTTATTTCAGAGCGGCTGTGGTGCTATGAGCCGTGGCGTTATATGCCGCGTTTTTTTCCTTCGCATATTGCCGCGCAGCTTTCGCCACCTGTCCAGTGGCACCGGTATCCAACCAACGCTTGATGCGCCCGGCGTCACCCATGGGCGACCGTGTGCCCAAAGAGTCCAGAAGCACCGTAACCACCCGTTTTCCGTTCATTTTGGAAACCATAACCAGGCAACGTCCCGCGTCAGACAAATAGCCGGTTTTACTCAACCCCACGCCCCAGCTCTCACGATGTACCAGTGCATTGGTGTTGCCAAAGGACAAGCTGTAACGGGGCTGGCGGAACTGACCACGAAAATAATCGGTTGTAGAGTACTCGCGAATTTCCGGATACTTAGCCGCAGCATTAACCAGTTGCACCAAGTCACCAGCGGTTGAGAGATTCTCCACTGATAAACCTGTGGGATCTACAAACCGTGTGCCGGTCATGCCTAGCTCTTTCGCCTTGGCATTCATCGCCTCCACAAACCCGTCAAATCCACCCGGGTGGCTTCGGGCGAGTGTGTAAGCGGCAAAGTTCTCTGACGACATCAGAGCAATACGCAGCACATCAGATCGACGCATCTGCGAGCCAACCCGGATGCGAGTGTATGCATTGGCCGCCGCGGGCGTGTGGCGCTTCTGGAATACAAGCCACTCATTCAACGGGGCGCCAGACTCCAGCACCACCAATGCCGTCATTACCTTGGTAACAGAGGCAATGGGCACCGAGCGGTCGGCGTTTTTAGCAAACACCAGATCATTACTACCAGCCACGGCCACCGCCGCATTAACGGATGCCAGGTTCGGGCCCTGTGCATCCGCATTATTGGCGTTTTTCTGATGCGCGTGGAGTGTGATCGGCAGGCAAAGCACCAACCATAACGCCATTCGCGCTATATTCATTCTGTGCATTTATCAGACTCTATTTTGCTGTAACCGAGCTCTATGGCAGATCCGTAACCGCGCCAGTAGAGGCAGAGCTCACGGTGCGGGCGTACTTTGCCAGCACACCTCGGGTAAAGCGCGGCTGGGGAGCAACCCAGGCTTTCCGGCGACGTTCCAGCTCTTCTGCAGTTACATCCAACTCCATGCTGTTGGCAACGGCATCGATGGTAATTGTATCGCCATCTTCAACCAGCGCAATAGGGCCACCCTCGGCGGCCTCCGGTGCAATGTGCCCAACCACAAACCCGTGGCTACCGCCGGAAAAACGCCCGTCAGTAATCAGTGCCACATCGTTGCCCAGGCCTTTACCCATAATTGCCGACGTAGGTGTCAGCATTTCACGCATGCCCGGGCCACCTTTAGGGCCTTCGTAGCGGATAACCAGCACATCACCGGCAACGACCGTGCCGTCCATAATCCGATCCTGGGCTTCCTCTTCCGAATGGAATACCCGTGCGCGACCGGAAAAGTGAGTACCCTCCTTGCCGGTAATCTTGGCGACCGAGCCTTCAGGGGCCAGATTGCCGTAAAGAATACGCAAATGGCTGTCTGCTTTAACAGGGTTATCAAACGCGTGAATGATGTCCTGAGCCTCCGGATAGGGCGCAACAGATGCCAGGTTTTCTGAAAGCGTGTGCCCGGTTACCGTCAGACAGTCTCCGTGCAGAAGTCCACGCTCCAAAAGCATTTTCATCAGAGGCTGGATGCCGCCGATCGCTACCAACTCAGACATCATGTAATGCCCACTCGGGCGCAGATCCGCCAGCACCGGCACACGCTTTCCAATCTCCACAAAGTCATCGAGGCTTAGCTCAACGTCAACCGTGCTGGCCATCGCCAACAGGTGCAGAACCGCGTTGGTTGAGCCGCCGAGCGCAATGACCACCGTAATGGCATTTTCAAACGCTTCGCGGGTCATGATATCCGAAGGCTTGATGTCTTTTTCGAGAAGATTCATAACCGCCGCACCAGCGGCACTGCAGTCTTCCATCTTGTTATTCGAAACCGCGTTCTGCGCCGAACTGCCGGGCAAACTCATGCCCATAGCTTCAATCGCCGAGGCCATGGTATTGGCGGTGTACATGCCACCACAGGAACCCGGGCCAGGAATGGCTGTTTCCTCAATCTGTTTTACTTCGATCAGGTCAAGATCACCTCGGGCATGGGCGCCTACCGCCTCAAATACCGACACAATGTCTGTGTGGTTTTCGCCGGGCAGAATCGTGCCGCCATACACAAATACCGAAGGCCGGTTCAGTCGGGCCAGCCCCATCAAGCAACCAGGCATATTTTTGTCACAGCCGCCGATCGCAACCAGCCCGTCAAAGCCTTCACAGCCAGCTACGGTTTCGATGGAATCCGCGATAACTTCTCGAGAAACCAGGGAGTACTTCATCCCCAAGGTGCCATTAGCAATGCCGTCGGACACCGTGATGGTGTTAAAGATCAGTGATTTACCACCGGCCGAATCGGCACCCGCCGAGGAGGCTTCTGCCAACTCGTGAATGTGCATGTTGCAGGGGGTCAAATTGCTCCAGGTGGAAGCGATGCCGACCTGTGGCTTACGGAAATCTTCATCGGTAAAGCCAACGGCCCGAAGCATGGCACGGCTGGCGGACTTGCCTACACCGTCTACCACAGGGGCGGAATAGCGGCGGCGCTTATCATCAGTCATCAGTCTCTCCTCAAAAGTATCCACAAACCACAGTTATTGTCAGAAGCCTGCCAGACTGACCTGCATCAAACGGTAGGGAACAGCCTTGTCTTACAATCGTTTCATAATAATTGAGCCGTGGAGGCAAGTCATGTCATTACCCATTCCGCCAGCAGCGGATTGCACCGAGTATAAACTCTGGCGTCGCGGCTATGGCGTGATTCAGCATACCGAAACCACCTGTGACCGGGTACAAAATCTCGCCTCCCGGCTTGTTGCCGCCGGCCAGCAGCTGGATGCCGCAACGGTTTATCGCAAACTGGCCGACCTCGACCGGCTAACCAGTGCCGGCCTCTGGCTGGTTGTGCACATGACCTACGCCAACCGCGTTAATATCTCTGGCGCTCCACTGGCCGCACGGGATTTCAAAGGCACCCCTGAGGGCCATACCGGCGGAGCGTTGAATATGGTGCCGGCTTACGCGGCTTACCTAACACTCAATAACCTGACCGGACAAACACGAAGCTGGCTAATGGGCCAAGGACACTGCGTGGCCGCCATAGATGCACTGAACGTGCTGACCGGCAACCTGCACCCGGAACAGCGTGAACGCTACACCGGAACAGACGGACTGTCACGGATGGTAGCGGATTTCTATAGCTATCAGCAAAAACCCGACGGCAGCACCGCTGCACCCCTGGGCAGCCACGTGAATCCTTACACGGCTGGCGGCATTATGGAGGGCGGTTATTTGGGCTTTGCTGAGCTTCAGTACGCACACATGCCGCTGCCCGGTGAATCGTTGGTGGCGTTCCTCTCCGACGGTGCCGCAGAGGAGCAGCGAGGCAGTGACTGGATACCTCGCTGGTGGCGGGCAAAGGACTGCGGCCTGGTGACACCCATTATGATTGCCAACGGTCGCCGCATTGAACAACGCACCGAGCTGGGCACCCGAGAAGGGCTTGAGCAGTTTGAGGCGCACTTGGCAGGCAGGGGGTTTGATCCGTTTCGCTTTGATGGCCGCGACCCGGCAGCGTTTGTTTGCGCCCTGGCAGAGATGGAGCACGCCTTACAGGATCGCAGCGATCGTGCGTTGCAAGGCGAACTGAACTATCCGCTTCGTATCCCCTACGGCATTGCCGAAACCGTGAAAGGTTTTGGCTTTTACGGCGCCGGCATGAACCCTGCTCACAACCTTCCACTACCGGATAACCCCCGGCTGGACATCCGGGCCAGGGAGCTATTTCAAGAACACGCCTCCCGTTTGTGGGTAGCTCCGGATGAGCTGGCAGACAGCACACTGCGGCTGCAAGAACACGACCTTCACGCCCGGCCCCTGGAACGCGACCATCCACTGGCTATGCGCAATCCGCCAGACCTGGTCATTCCAACTATTCCCGGCCGCCACGACCGGATTTCGCCGATGCTGGCGGTGGACGACTTCTTTCGGGCATTGGTTAAGCAGAATCCCAACCTGAGGCCCAGAGTAGGCAACCCGGACGAGCTTGCCAGCAATCGCCTGAAAGGTGTTCTGGAAGATCTCAAACATCGGGTAAACGACCCAGAAAACGCATCTGAGTCAGTGCACGGGAAAATCATCACGGTACTGAACGAGGAAGCTGTTATGTCTGCCTGCCTGGCGAACAAGGCAGGGCTCAACCTGGTTGCGAGCTACGAAGCCTTTTGTGTGAAGATGCTCGGCGCAATCCGACAAGAGCTGATTTTCGCACGACATCAGAAGGCGGTTGGTCGTCCCGCCCGCTGGCTTGGCCTGCCAGTTATCGCCACATCTCATACCTGGGAGAACGGCAAGAATGAACAGTCCCACCAAGACACCACGTTCTGTGAAAGCCTGCTGGGTGAAATGAATGATGTGTCTCGGGTTATCTTCCCTGCCGATTACAACAGTGCGCTTGCAGCGCTCCCCTCAGTTTTCAATAACCGCGGAACCATCAGCTGCATGGTGATTCCAAAACGGGATCGGCCTTGTGTTTTCGATAGCCGCGAAGCAGAAACCCTTGCTCGGAACGGTGCCTTGGTAGTGGACGAGGACACCTCCGGAGGCGAGCCGGTGCTACTGATCGCAAATGGAGCTTATCAGTTGTCCGAAGCGATCCGCGCCTGCGAGCGCCTACGCGACACTGGGGCGTCATTCCGCTTGGTGTATGTACAGGAGCCAGGGCGTTTCCGCGAGCCAAGAGACTCTCTGGAAGCACAGAGCTGTGTATCGGAATTTGAACGGGAACAGCTGTTCCCGAATCGGTTATACCGAAGAGTTGCACTAACTCACATGCGCCCGGAAGTGTTCCGTGGGCATATGTACACACTGTTCCCAGATCCTAGCCGCAGCGCGGTGCTGGGCTATACCAACCAGGGTGGCACGCTAAACGAGGCCGGCATGCTGTTTGCCAACGGCTGCTCCTGGGGCCACACCCTGGCGGCCTGCGCCAGCGTATTGAACAAGCCGCCGGGTGAGTGGCTGTCCAGTGCCGAACTGGCTGCCGTGGAAGGCCGCGGCGATCCTTCTCTGATCACGCGCGGCCTTCCGTAAAGATTAGGAAACAAAGGCCTCCACACTGCGATTGCCTGCTCCGGGGCGAACGATACGGCTCGCGCTGCGCGCCGTATCGATGGCGTAATCACGGGATTTGATGGTGTCGACAAAGTACAAATCGGCACGGGCTTGCTCAGCGGTGAATGTTACCACCATATAGCCCCGCTGATTGATATTCAGATAATCCAGATCATCCACAAGCAGGCTGATACCCTGTTCCGCGCCGCCAATCTGATTTTCCGGCAACTCTAAGTACTCCTCCAACCCAGGTGACGACACCGAAGCCGTCGCGAACTCCACCCCAATCTGATTGTCGTCCATGTCTTTCAGATTATTGGCCCAGGCGTTATGGGTGTCGCCAGCCAGTACCACAAGATTCTTGTTCAACTGCTTTGCGGTACCTAATACCACCTCGCGCTCATACTGGTAGCCGTCCCACGCATCAAGATTATAAGGAGCAACGGTGCCTATTCGCGCTAATTCTTCGGGAGTAAGCGAAGGGTCGTTTGCCAACTGCCGACCTTTAAGTTGCGCCAGCTCTCCCAGCATCGTCGGCAGCGGCATAGCTGTCTACTGGATAGGAGAAGTGCGGAAGCTATAAGGGTATCGAGGCGCCCGACTTGCATGGCGCCTTCTGGGAGAACGCGCTTAAGACTGGCGCGGGTCTGTTTCAGCTACCCAAGGGGTGTCATGCCGGCTATTACGGAAGGCGACGAGGCTTTCAATATCAGCGAAGTCCACAAGGTCGCGGAAATCCAGCCAGTCCACCAAGCAATAGAGACATATTGCGGGATAATTCCACTCCTCAAACTGCCCTTCCGCAACCTGAGCAGCGAGGGTACGCATGGTCATCATAATGCGTTCGCGCTGCAGGTCAAAAAACAACACGCCCGGAGTATTCACATCCAGTCCGGAGCGCTTGGCCAACAATAAAGTGACGGCGGAGTCGTTAGCGCCATCGATAAGGGTGAGCTGATTCTGCTGATCCCAGGTAAGAGGGTCACGGCCCTGTTTGGAGCTGATATAACGGGAAATTATACGAGAATCGTATATCTCCTGACCATCGCTTTCCAGCACAGGAATTTTTAGTGCCGGATTGCTACGCCTGATTTCGTCACGGTCTTCGCCGTAGATATCCAGGTTAACAAATTCGTAGCGTTCTTCGTCCAGCAGAATGCGGATTCGCCGAACATAGGGCGAGGTGGTTGATCCAATCAGCTTCATAAACTCTCCGGTTGTATAACCCAGTAATACTCTGTGTCCAACTGAAAATGTACCACATCAACGCTTCAACACAGGAAAATAATAGGTCTTTTACAACAAAAAAAGGCAGCCGAAGCTGCCTTTTTCGCGGTTATTGCTCAATCCAAAAAAGGATTAGAGAGCAGTAACATTCTCCGCCTGAGGACCTTTCTGGCCCTGAGTCACGGTGAACTCAACCTGCTGGCCTTCTGCCAGAGTCTTGAATCCGCCGCCCTGAATAGCGCTGTAATGAACAAAAACGTCCGGGCCCTCTTCACGAGTGATAAAGCCAAAGCCTTTTGCTTCGTTGAAGAACTTAACAGTACCGGTAGTAGTAGACATACTTAAACTTCCTGAAATCAATCATATTATCTGCTGCCATCCACTGAATGTGTCGGGTCAGCGTTTTATGGAAATACAGAACTCGCGGTATCAAAAACAGGACGGTCACTACTAACTGCGGAGTACGTCTTATTCATGAAATGCTTTGCTGAATCTTTCCTACGCAACTGACTCTACTCCAGTATCACGGGTTTGCCAAGCAGATTTGCAACAATTTATGTACGTAGTGTTACTAATTAAGCTTTTACCAGGCAAAAAGTGTAAATGCCCAGCGCAGTCATCAAGATGGAGCCAACCACATGGAGCAGGATACCAGTTATCGCCAACGGCCACTTGCCATCTTGAATCGCTGCGAACATTTCCAGGGAAAACGTTGAAAATGTCGTTAGCGCCCCACACAACCCAGTAATAGCAAACAGGCGCCACTCTGGCGCAAGGGTGCTGGCTTGGCTGAAATAGCCAATCAGCACACCTATCAACCACCCGCCACTGAGGTTGGCGACAAGAGTGCCTAAAGGAATGGAGTGGTAACTGGTGTTGAGCCACAAACCCAAAAGCCAGCGTAGGTTGGCGCCGAGAACGGCGCCAACACTAACTGCAACGAACGATAACCACATAGCGGTCTCTCGCTCAGTTACGCTGGGTTGTGATCAATCACAGTGTCCTGATTACGGGCAAACTCATCAAATGGGAAGTCATCCACGGTGAGCATTTCCAGAACGACCGCTTCGTACTCAGCCATAAAGTCGGCTTCTTCCTTGGTGTAGATTTCCGCCTTCAATGCCGCATCAAAGCGCTCTTCCGGGTGCAGCGCCGTCATCGGCAATTCACCTTTGGCATACGCCTTGGTCGCTTTGCGATAGAGCTGCTCGGCCTTGTCGTAGTCTTTCAGCAGGCCGTTGTAAGTGGCCACCGGGTTCTCTACCAACCCTTCGCCCTCTGTCGTCCAGGTGCTGGCCAGCAGCTTGTGACGAATAGGCGTATCGGTGGAAATGAACCGGGCCAACTTGCGCGCAAGGTCGTCATGGGGGTTATTCCAGGCCTGACCCAAGGGCAGAGTAACCGCACGAAGAACAACCGCAACCGCACGATTGGGCAGATTCTGGAGAAACCCGTCCAGGGCGACTTCGGTGCGGTGCAGCAAAAAACCGAGGCTGTACTGCATCACTTCCTTCTCACCTTCCACTGGCTGGGTTTCGTGCCAGTTCTTGAGCACCATCGAAGCCAGATACAGGTTGGACAGCATATCGCCGAGGCGTGCAGAGATCAGCTCCCGCATTTTTAGATCGCTGCCCAGTGTGGTCATGGCTGCATCCGAGCACAAACCGAAGGCCGCACTGAAGCGCGAAACAGCCTGAGCGTACGTGCGGCTGGCACTGTCAAACGGAACGTCGGCACGGCCAAGACTAAGCGCCTGAGTAAATGCTCGGGCAGCGTTGCCGAAGATCAGGCGGGCGTGGCCGAAGAAGGCATCATCGAATGCATTGATATCATCGTTATCCTTAG
Source organism: Marinobacter sp. (assembly GCA_052089485.1). GTDB lineage: Bacteria > Pseudomonadota > Gammaproteobacteria > Pseudomonadales > Oleiphilaceae > Marinobacter. The sequence goes on from JBQCZX010000004.1 coordinate 42,233, forward strand.
CCGCCAGCTCCTTCAGCACGTACGGATGACAACGAATAGCCCCCTGACCAAAGATCATCAGGCTACGAGTCATGATGTTGGCGCCTTCCACTGTAATAGATACCGCAGAGCCGCTAAAACCAATACCCAGATAGTTGCGGGGACCGAGCGTGACCGTCTTACCACCGTGAACATCCATAGCATCTGTTAGAATCTCACGCTGGAACTCAGTCAGGTGATATTTCAGGATGGCCGACGGCACCGCCGGCTTTTCGCCTTTATCGATCATGTTGGCTGTGTGGTTAACGGCCGACTGAGCAATGTAGGTTTTAGCGGCAATACGAGCCAGTGGTTCCTGCACGCCTTCCATGTCTGCCACAGGGGTATTGAACTGGCGACGGATTCGAGTAAAGCCGCCCGCTGTGCCAACCGCATAAGCGGCGGCGCCAGCAGCGCCCGAAGGCAAGGTAATACAGCGGCCGACGGAGAGGCACTCAACCAGCATGCGCCAGCCCTGCCCCGCCATTTCCATGCCACCAATGATGTAGTCCAGCGGTATGAATACGTCTTTACCGATGATCGGGCCATTCAAGAAAGGGCTTCCGATAGGACAGTGACGGCGGCCGATTTCCAGGCCTTTGGTATCACGTGGTATCAGCGCGCAGGTAATGCCATAGTCCTTGGTATCACCCACCAGGCCGTCCGGGTCAAACATGCGAAACGCCAGGCCAACAACGGTGGCTATGGGCGCAAGCGTAATCCAGCGCTTTTCAAAATCCAGTTTGATACCAACCACTTCCTTGCCGTCTATCTTCCGCTTGCACACAATGCCGGCGTCCGGCAATGAGGTGGCATCAGAGCCCGCACGGGGGCCAGTAAGACCAAAGCAAGGAATTTCGCGACCATCGGCCAGGCGTGGCAGGTAATGGTTCTTCTGCTCGTCAGTACCGTACTTGAGCAACAACTCGCCAGGCCCAAGAGAGTTAGGCACGCCAACGGAAACCATAAGCGTCTCATTGGCGGCAATCTTTTGCAGCACCGCCGTCTGGGCCTTGGCCGAGAAGCCCAACCCACCATATTCTTTCGGGATAATCATGCCGAAGAACTTCTCTTTCTTGAGAAAATCCCATAGCTCTTTCGGAAGATCAGCTCGCTCTACGGCAATGTCCCAGGCATCGCACATAGAGATAGCATGAACGCACTGGTCATCGACAAAGGCCTGCTCTTCGTCGCTCAGCCCAGTGTGGCGATTAATCAGTAGGTTGTGCCAATCTGGCTGCCCGGTAAACAGCTCACCGTCCCAGCCTACGGTGCCGGCTTCGAGGGCAACCTTTTCGGTATCAGATACCTTCGGAGCAACCTTTTTAAACATCGCAAAAATGCGCGGTGTCAGCCAGCTTTGGCGAAAGCCCGGCAGCCCGGCAGCGGCAGTAATGGCCGCACCGATAAAGAGAATCAAGGCCAGCCATCCGGATGCAAAGAGCATCGACAAAACGCCAACCACAACCATTACACCAATAGCCGATTTAGCACCGGCCTCGCGACGCATGACTACCAACAAACCCGCCAGCGCCACTAAAAACAGAATGAAAGTCATCATAGGTTCTCTCTGTCATCCATAGTTAAAGACTAAAGCTAAAGACTAAAATTTTTACGTTAAAAGCATCGTATCAGATTATCACCGGTCTGCAGGTGCCGCAGCCTCCAACGGTTAACGGCATCGCAAAACACTCACGCAGTGACAATAACCCGAATACCCTCCAAAGCCAGGCTGGCATGCCCAATTGCCTCGCGGGCGGCATCCAGCTGATTGCGAAAATAATCGATTTCCTCTTCCCGAATGGCCGGGTTCACTTTTTTCAGCGCCTCCAGCCGGCGAATCTCCGGCTCAAAATTTGCCGCTAGCTGCTCCAGCGCTTTCTGCTTCATGGGCTCCAGATGGGGCGCGGATAGCCGCTCCACATGATCCACCATGGTTTCCACCTGTGGCCGAATCTGCGGCACAACCGCTTGGGCAGTGCGCCGTCGAATGTTTGAACACAGGTCGTTCAAACGATCATGGGGCAGAGCTGCCGACAGCTCTTTACCGTTCACATCCACCAGCAATCGTAAGGGCGAAACGGGCAGATAGCGGGTCAACTGCAAGGCTTCCGGTGCGGGGCAATGCACGGTCATCAAGGCTTCCATTAGCAAAGTACCGGCTGGCAGCGCTTTCACCGACAAGCTCGCCAAAGCCGCTTTGCCCAATCCAGAACTGGTTACCGAATCCATCACGCCGGTTACCATGGGGTGCTCCCAGCTCATGAAGGCGATGTCTTCGCGCTCCAATGCATGCTGGCGATCCCAGGTGACGGTTACCCCGTCTTCTGGCAGCTCGGCGACATGGCCGGCCTGGTATTGTTCACCAGGGCGCAGGATGTCGGCATGCTCAGAGTGGTCTTCTATATCGACCCCGAGAATATCGAAGGCCTCTACCATGTAATCACGTACCTGAACCGAGCCCTCTTCCTCTTCAATGCCGGCAATCAGCGTATCAGCCACACCTGCGCGGCAGGAATTGAGCTCAATCAGCGCGTCCCGGCCGTTTTGCAGCAGCGTTTTCAGTTGCGCAGCCTCAGCAGCAGAAGTATCAACCAGGTCATCCAGCACAGAAAGCTCGCCTTCAATCGCATTGTGCCATTGTTCGCTGACCTTTTCCTGCACCGCCACGCCAACGGCGCAGCTTTCTGCAAAGGCGTTCAGACCTTCATGGAACCAGCGGTACTGAACTTCCTGAGAGGTGCTCTGAAGGTAAGGAATATGGATATCGATGGTTTCAGTTTGACCAATACGATCAAGGCGACCGATACGCTGCTCCAGCAGATCCGGGTTGGCGGGCAGGTCGAACAGCACCAGGTGGTGAGCAAACTGGAAATTACGACCCTCACTACCAATCTCTGAACAGATCAACGCCTGAGCGCCCTGCTCGTCGTCGGCAAAATAGGCGGCGGCACGGTCACGCTCCACCAGGCTTAGATGCTCATGAAATGCGGCACTGCGAATGCCGGCGCGCAACTGAAGGTAGCGCTCAAGCGCCATGGCGGTTTCAGCCATGGCACAGATAACCACCACTTTGGCCGGGCGTAACCCCGCCAGCTTTTTCTCCAGCCAAGCAACCCTTGGATCATCTGCAAGCCACTGCTCATCCGGCACGGACTGCTCTGGTGCCAGTCCGGGGTAGCCAAACTCCTGACCCTGATACATGGCAGGGCGCTCCAGCGGCACCGGATAAACACAACGCTCGGGAAAACCTTGGATGGCCGCACGGGTATTACGGAACAAAACCCGCCCAGTGCCATGGCGATCAAGCATCGCGTCGATGATGGACTGACGCGGCGAATCACCTTTCAGCAACTGCTGCAGCTCATCACCCAACCAAGCTTCCAGCGCCGAGCGATCGTCCGCACGAATGTCTGCACCTTCATCCTGCAAGCGCCGCACAACGCCGTTAATCGCTTCGTACTGTTGCTCTTCGTCCTGAAACGCCTGTAAATCGTGAAAACGCGCCGGATCGAGCAAACGAAGCCGGGCAAAGTGGCTGGCCACACCCACCTGCTCAGGGGTTGCGGTCAGCAGTAACAAGCCTTCACTGGCCGCAGACAGTTCTTCCACCACTTGGTATTCAGGGCTGGCGCTCTCAGAGCTCCAGGCCAAGTGATGGGCCTCATCCACAATCATCAGATCCCAATCGGCTTTCAGTGCGTCTTTCTGGGCTTTCTTGCTGTTCACCAGAAAATCGAGACTGCACAACACCAGCTGGTCGCTTTCAAACGGGTTGACAGAATCTTCGTCCCCAAATATATGACTCATCAGAGCGTCAACATCGTTTTCGCTGTCTTTCAGTGCGTCGTAACGGCTCTGATCCACAATGGAGAAACGCAGATTGAAGCGCCGGAGCATTTCCACCAGCCACTGATGGATCAGCGAATCCGGCACCACAATGAGCGCGCGGCTGGCGCGTCCGGTCTGTAACTGATAATGCAGAATAAGGCCGGCCTCAATGGTTTTACCCAGGCCAACCTCATCTGCCAACAGCACCCGTGGTGCATAACGCTTCGCGACTTCGTGAGCAATGTAGATCTGGTGCTGCAAGTGCTGTGTGCGAGCGCCAATCAGGCCCTTTGCAGGTGAAGCGCGCAACCGATCCATGTGTTGAAGTGTTGCGAAGCGCAGTCGGAAGGCGCCGTTTCGGTCAAACTGACCGGCAAACAAACGCTGATGAGGCGCCGAGAAGTTTACAGAGCCGGCAAGTTTCACCTCAGATATCTGCTCAATGTTTTCATCAAGCTGCTCACCGCCACCGGCTTCTGCCGTTGCCTCTGCGTGGTACAGCAACACGCCACCGAGATCCTCTACCGCTCGCACCTGATATTTGGCACCTTCAAAAGTCTCAATTTCCTCACCAATCTGGTACACGATGCGCGAAAGCGGTGCATTATCAACAGCATAAGTGCGCTCTTCGTCAGCGGCCGGAAACCCTAAGGTAACCCGGCGGCCGGAAATATCTGTCACTATGCCTAAGCCAAGCGCAGTGTCACTGTGACTTACCCAGCGCTGCCCAATAACAAATTCCGATGCGTCCAAAAAACCTCCAGACTCTTTAATTTCGTGTTGCGCCGTTTTCACGCACCCAGTAGGCAGTCGCACCGCAGACAGCTGCGGGAACCACGATCAAATTTAAAACCGGCACCATAGCTGCCAGCGCCACCGGCAGCCCAAAACCCACCGCAGAAAGACGGGTATCGGCAAGCAATTGGCGCAACGCCTTAAAGCTCAGCTTGTGGTTATCCGCGGAATAATCCACATACTGCAGTGCCATCATCCAACTGTTGAACACAAACCACAGCACAGCGGCAATCAGGTTGACCACTGGGATTAGCCCTATGGCAAACAGACCAATGGCCCGCGGCAGGTAGTAGATAATTTTTTGCACCTCGCGCCAGAGCGCCCGGGGGATATCCTTTATGATGGCAGTCCAGCCATCATCCGTGCTGACTTCCTGGCCGGTGAGATGTTTTTCTGTGAGCTCCGCAAGGTACCCATAAAACGGGGAACCAATAAGATTGGCGAGAATCACAAAGCCGTAAGCCAGCATGAGCAGGATTACGGCTCCGTATAAAATCCAGAAAAGCCAATCCAGCGACTGCAACCACGCCCAATCGGGCAACCAGCCCATAGCGGTTGCAATCAGTGCACCGAAGATCTCGCCCAGAAAATAGAACAGCAACCCAAAAAGAAGAATGTTGATCACAAGCGGAATCACAACGAACAGTCGCAAGCCAGGCTGTCGTATCAGGTGAAAACCTTCGCCCAGGTAGCCCAGTCCACGAAAAAAATTACCTCTGAGCATTGCTGATTAGCCCTCCGCTTCGATGACATTGACGGGGCGCAAAGCATATCATGTTGAAAACCTCCACACAGCCAGAGAACTCTGACGGATTTCACCAATGGCAACACTCAGACACCAATTCCTAACCTTGCTTCACTTTCAGCCACTGTGGCGCTTTGCTCTGCTGCTATCAGTGCTTGCTATTGGCTTTCTGGCAACCACAAGCAGCGAGTACCCAGTCCCTTCAGCGCCCAGCGACAAAGTGAATCACCTCATTGCTTTTTTTGAGCTCACCATTGTTGCCCGGCTAGCTTGGCCAGAGCTACGCGCCCTTTGGTATGCACCGACACTACTGGTTTTCGGGCTGGGGATTGAGGCGGTTCAAGCCAACCTGCCTTACCGGGATTTCTCCCTTACGGATGTGGCTGCTGACGGGGCTGGAATACTGATCGGACTTTTACCCTGGCCGGGTATACGCAGAACCCGTAAAAACGACGTGAGAGATTCGCCCGAATCCTTGTGAGATATCTCGCACAGGCTTGTGAGACATTGTAGTTACTTTGCGTGCGTAGCTGTTACTAGCACCAGCTACAAACCATCTAACCATTTGATATTTATAGATTAGCACCAGCATAATCTCTGAACACGTCGCATAATCGGTCATATTTTAGAGGTTTTCATATGCTTAGCTGGTACAGTGATTTCATCAAGGATGACAGGGAAAAGGACGACGCACTGGATGCACCCCGGCATGGAATGCAGGGAGAGGTAAGGACACAGGGACACCTGGCTTAAGGGATAACTATTCGGATCGCTGGCTCGGAAGCCGGCACCACGGAGTGGGACAAGGAATCGCAACACGGCTGTTGCACTCAGCGCAAGGATGCGCCGACCTGTTCCGGTAAAGGGCAACCCAAGGGCTGCCCTTTTTTGTGGCAAACCTTAATGCTTGCCTTCTCAAATACCTCGATCACAAAGCAGGAAAACCTTATATCCGCTATACTTCCGCTTCACTATGACAAGCGGTTGAACCCTGAAATGGCGAGCAGACCCGATACCGACAACTACCTTTCCCTGTTCCTGAACGACACCCCATTGGTGGACGTAAGAGCACCTGTGGAATTTACCAAAGGCAGCTTTCCTAGCGCTGAGAATGCGCCGTTGATGAACGATGAAGAGCGACACAGGGTAGGCATTTGCTACAAAGAAAAAGGCCAGGATGAAGCCATCCGGCTCGGCCACCAACTGGTGGCGGGCGACATCAAGGCACAGCGCATTGAAGCCTGGAAGCGCTTTGTGGCGCGCCATCCAGAGGGTTATTTGTTCTGCTTCCGTGGCGGCTTACGATCCAGGCTGACCCAACAATGGATAAAAGATGCAGGCATTGATTACCCGCTGGTCCAAGGTGGCTACAAGGCTTTGCGCCGGTTCCTTATCGACAGCCTCGAAAACCTTGTTGAGTCTGGTAGCTTTCACGTCCTCAGCGGGCGCACTGGAACAGGCAAAACCCGCGTACTGCAGCAGCTTCCAAACCCGGTGGATCTTGAAGGTCTGGCAAACCACAGAGGCTCCAGCTTCGGGCGCCAGGTAACACCGCAGCCATCACAGATAGATTTCGAAAATCGCCTGGCTGTTGCCATGCTAAAGACCCGCTATTCAGTTGGCGGGCCTGTTTACCTCGAAGATGAAAGCCGCCTGGTTGGCCGCTGCGCCATGCCAGATACTCTCAAGGAGCGCATGACACATGCACCGCTGCTTGTTCTTGAGCGATCCCTGGAAGACCGCACGCAGATTATCCGGGAAGACTATGTGGAAAACATGGCTGCGGATTATAAGAACCGTGATGGTGAAGAGGCAGGCTGGTTGAATTTCCGCGACTACCTTCTGGGGGCTCTTGAGCGTATAAGCAAACGCTTGGGCGGCGACCGGTATAGCCAATTGCGCGGTTTTATGGAACAAGCGCTGGTGCAACAAGGGAGTACCGGGGACGTTCATGCCCACGATGCCTGGATTCAACCGCTTCTTCAGAACTACTATGACCCAATGTACGATTACCAGTTAGGCCAAAAACAAGGACAAATACTTGTCCGCGGAGGCCCGGATGACGTTATCGAGTGGGCCAAAGAGCACGCTCCTGCGTAATTACGGGCGTTACGGCCACCACCCAGATATACCCTGGCCGTTTTGTTTGCTATATCAAGCACTGATAACATCCAGCCACTTCGGATTTATGCTGACGAATTGAAGCCATCAAAACTAAAATCCACAAGGAGTCCCTATGGAAGACCTATTTAGCGCCGACGGACGCGCTTCTGAATACATTGACCAGGCCATTTCGCTGATCATGACCTACGCACCAAAGGTGTTACTGGCCATCATCACACTGATTATTGGTTTGTGGCTAATCAATCGTCTTGTGCATATGCTGGACTCACATCTAGGCAAGAAAGACCCTACGCTAAACAAGTTTTTATGTGGTCTGATCAGCGTTATTCTCAAGGTTCTCCTGCTGGTTTCTGTCGCCTCCATGGTAGGCATTGCAACCACCTCCTTTGTAGCTCTCATCGGTGCGGCCGGTTTGGCTGTTGGCCTGGCCTTGCAAGGCAGTCTTGCTAATTTCGCCGGCGGCGTACTGATTTTGATCTTCAAGCCTTTCAAGGTCGGCGATACCATTGAAGCTCAGGGTTACCTGGGTGCCGTAGCTGAAATCAGCATTCTTTACACTATTGTTAATACCTTCGATAACCGCAGAATCGTTATCCCTAACGGCAGTTTGTCCAACGCAACTCTGGTGAACGTAAGTATCTATAGCACCCGTCGCTGCGATATGACGTTCGGCATTCGCTACGGCGACGACATCGATAAAGCCAAGGCCATTCTACAACGCCTGATGGAAGAAGATGAGCGCTCGATGACCGATCCGGCACCCAGAATCTGCGTGGGCAGTCTTGGCGAAAGTTCCGTTAACCTGATGTTCCGTGTCTGGGTCGCCACTGATGATTTGTGGCCGTACTATTGGGGCATGCACGAGAGCGTTAGAAAAGCGTTTGACGAAGAAGGTCTGCGTGCTCCGCTGCCACAGCGCGACGTTAATATGCAGCAGGTTGGGCGAGAAACGGCAATCGCGCAAAATGATACAACAGGTTACTCGCAAACTCGGTAACCTCAGCTAAGCTGACCAATAATGGCGGGGCCGAATAAGCCCCGCCAGACCGTCGCCGGAGCAAGGCAGGCACTGAGTCAGCCGCTCCGGCTTGCTGTCATTGCTGGTTGGAGGCTGTCATTATGCCGGTACAGCAGTTGAAAGAGTTTCTTGATGAGGCAAATGTTGAATACATGTGCCTCACTCATCCCCCCGCGTTTACCGCTCAAGAACTTGCTCATCACGTGAAAATTGCGGGTGACAAAGTCGTAAAAACAGTCATTATCGAACTCGATGGAAAAATGGCGATGCTGGTTATGCCGGCAACCTGGCGTGTCCGCTGGGACAGCCTTTCCCGCATTCTGGACACAGACTTTGTAGATCTTGCCGATGAGCAAGAGTTTCAGGATCGCTTTCCAGATTGCGAAGTCGGTGCCATGCCACCCTTCGGCAACCTGTTCGGCATGACTGTTTACTGCGCAGAGCCTCTCACAGAACAGTCAGAACTTGCCTTTGCCGCGGGTAGCCACACCGAAACCCTGCACATAAAAACCCAGGATTTCCTGAATCTGGTTCAGCCTATGGTGCTCAACCGGGGCTTCATTAGGCCCGGGACTCAGAGGCCTGCATGGCTTGTGAAAGCCCATCACCAGCATGAGGAGCCATCAGAACAGCAGGTATCCGGCCTGGCAGGTTGAGGGTGCTTTTACAGCCGGCTTGATCCCGGTCGCTTGTCTGATCTTTGCCATCGCGTAAACTGTGGGCATCAGACAGGAACCCGATATGACCCAAGTTTTTGATATTGTGATTGTCGGCGCCGGCATGGTCGGTGCCGCCCTTGCCACCGGCCTCGGGCGGGATGGCTTTAACGTCGCGATGGTTGATCGCGCTCCCGCGCCCGTGTTCGATCCGAAAGCAGCGCCCGATATACGCGTGTCTGCGCTGAGCGCTGGCAGCGAGCGATACCTGCAAAGCCTGGGTGCTTGGGATCACATCCTCAACATGCGTGCGACCCCCTATCGTCGCCTCGCTGTGTGGGATGAAACCCGGCACCCGCTGAGCAACCTGCTACCGCGAACGTCAAATCAGGTGGAATTCAGCGCCGCCGGGCTGAATACCACTCACCTCGGGCATATCGTTGAAAACTCGGTGACTCAGCAAGGCCTGTGGCAAGCTGCAGAAGCAGAACCCTTAGTCACCATACTGGCCGGCAACGGCGTCTCCAGCATTACCCAAACGGCTGAGTTAGCAACCGTAACGCTTGAAAGCAACGAGCAACTAACCGCCGCACTGGTTATCGGCGCTGACGGCGCACAATCCCGGGTGCGAGACATGGCAGGCATAGGTGTTACTCGAAATCAGTATGGCCAACAGGCCATAGTAATTTCTGTGCGCTATCAAGGCGAGGTGGAAGACATCACCTGGCAGGGTTTCTACCCTTCAGGCCCGAGGGCTTTCTTGCCGTTGCACAGCGCCGGCCCCGATTACCCAGGTGAAAGCCGAGGGTCACTGGTGTGGTACGACGCGCCAGAGGAAATTGCGCGCTTTAAAAGCCTGAGCCACGAAGCGCTGATGGCAGAAATACAGCAGGGCTTCCCGGCAGAACTGCCACACCTTACCCATATTGAGAGCCGTGCCAGCTTCCCCATCGCTAAGCAACACGCCAAACACTACTCTGCAGGGCGCATTGTGCTTGTGGGGGATGCGGCGCACACCATCAACCCTTTGGCGGGCCAGGGTGTGAATCTCGGTTTCCAGGATGCCCAGTGTTTGCAGAACATTCTGAAGGAAGCCCGGAGAGCGGGCGAAGACCTGGCAAATCCCTCACGGCTGGCCAGGTACGAACAGCAACGACGGCCGGCGAACAGACGCATGATGCTTGCCATGGATGCGTTTTACCATCTGTTCAGCAACCAGGCTCCGCCACTTCATTTGCTTCGGAACATCGGCTTAGGAGCCGCCCGCGCCCTGCCCTTTGCCCGCAACCGGGTGGCACGCTATGCCATGGGGATCGATGACGAACTACCAACGATCATCCGGCAACTAACCGCCAGGCTTCCGGGCTTGAATCAACTTTAAGTACATGAACAATCAAGCACCAAAACAGGAATCCATCATGTCTGAAACCATTTTCACTAAAATCATCAACCGCGAAATTCCAGCTGATATCGTTTATGAAGACGACATCAGCTTGGCGTTCCGCGATATCAATCCCCAGGCACCTGTGCATCTGCTCATTATTCCGAAAAGGTTGATTGCCACCATCAATGATATCGAGGAAATGGATCGCGAACTGGCGGGCCACCTGTTCTGGGTTGCCGCCAAACTTGCCAAAGACATGGGCTTTGCCGAAGACGGTTACCGCACAGTGATGAACTGTGGTGAAAATTCTGGGCAGACTGTGTTCCACATCCATCTTCACCTACTGGCGGGCAAGCCGCTGGGTTGGCCGCCATATACCGACAAAATGAAGCAGGCCTAAAGGCAAGAGGAACAATGGGGCTAGCGCCCCACAACCCGCTCCGCTTCTTCCATGGAGGTGTGGCGGACGTCTTCACCCTTAACCATGAAGATCACGTTCTCGGCAATGTTGCAGGCGTGATCGCCTACCCGTTCCAGTGCCCGCAAAACCCACATCACCGACATGCAGCGTGAAATATTGCGGGCGTCCTCCATCATGAAGGTCAGCAGCGTTCTGGCTGCGGCCTGATATTCTTCATCCACTCGCTTGTCTTCTTTCATCACCCGCAAAGCCTGCTCTGAATCCAGCCTGGCAAAAGCGTCCAGGGAATCACGGAGCATTCCCTTCACATGAGTTCCGATATGGCGCACCTCTCCATAGCCTTGAGGCGACTGGCCTTCCTCAGAAAGCTTCATCGCGAATTTGGCGATTTTCTTGGCTTCATCCCCCACCCGCTCCAAATCCGCAACCATTCGGATCACCGAGATCACCAGCCGCAAATCCCGGGCAGTTGGTTGGCGACGGGCGATGATGAGCATGGCTTCTTCATCGATATCCATCTCCATCCTGTCCACTAACTCATCTTTGCCCCGGATCTCTTCCGCTAATTCGTCATCACCGTCCATCAACGCCACAACGGCGCTGTCGATTTGGGTTTCCACCAAGCCGCCCATTTTCAAAAAACGGGTTTTCAGGGCCAGAAGTTCATCGTTAAATTTATTGGAGATGTGATCCCCGTAAACGTCATCTGTCTTAGCAACCATACTGTGTTCCTCTCTTGTTCTGGGCACCTGGATCAGCCGAAACGCCCGGTGATGTAGGATTCAGTCAGTTCGTGTTCCGGCGTAGTAAAGACCTTGCTGGTGTCGTTCACTTCCACAAGATGACCTAGGTGAAAGTAGGCAGTGCGGTTAGAAACCCGCGCCGCCTGCTGCATGGAGTGGGTC
>JBQCZX010000005.1:0-21256 GCA_052089485.1 Marinobacter sp.
CTAATTAGCCCCAAGGAGCTAGCCTGAAGGCGGACGGCAAATAGCTCTATCGGGTCATTTCACCGGCCTCGCTGCCGGGATTGAATGAAAGAATCAATTGTCTTTTGGAGAGCCACTCAATTGGCACAAACTGTGATGATTACCGGGGGAGCAGGCTTTATTGGCTCGACAGTGGTTCGCCAATACATCGCCCAGACCACGGCAAGGGTGGTGACGGTCGACAAACTGACTTATGCGGGCACCCTTGATTCCATTCGATCTGTAATTGCAGATCCCCGACACCGTTTTGAACGGGTGGATATCTGCGACCGGCAAGGGTTGGATAGGCTCTTTCATCGTCATCGGCCGGATGCGGTGATGCACCTTGCTGCGGAATCTCATGTGGATCGCTCCATCTCGGGCGCCGAGGCATTCATCCGCACTAATATTATCGGAACCTATACCTTGCTGGAGGCCGCAAGTGCCTTCTGGTTGACACTTGGCTCAGAAAGGCGAGCCCGGTTCCGGTTTCATCATGTCTCAACCGACGAAGTCTATGGAGATCTGGAGCCCGAAGAGGCGGCATTCACCGAGGCGCGGGCTTATGCGCCGAGTTCCCCTTATTCTGCGTCCAAGGCCTCGAGCGATCACCTGGTCAGGGCCTGGCACCGCACCTATGGGCTGCCCGTATTGATCAGCAATTGCTCGAATAACTATGGGCCGTTCCAGTTTCCCGAAAAGCTGATTCCTCTGGTGATTCTGCGCGCCCTTGAGCGTCGTCCTATTCCTGTGTATGGGCGCGGTGAAAACATTCGTGACTGGCTGTACGTCGACGATCATGCCCGAGCCTTGCGACTAATAATGGAGAAAGGCCAGGTAGGGCGAACCTACAATATCGGCGGTCGGCAGGAGAAGACCAATCTTGAAATCGTTCGACAGGTTTGCCGTTGTCTGGACAGTCAGGTGCCCATGCCCAGTGCACGCCATGAAACCTTGATCCGGTTTGTCGAAGACAGGCCAGGACACGACCAGCGGTATGCAATCGATAATCAAAGAATCAGCGCTGAGTTGGGCTGGAGTCCTAAGGAAACCTTTGACAGTGGCATCGAAAAAACCGTGAGCTGGTGCCTTGCCAATCGCAGTTGGCTTATCGAACAGACGAAAGATCAAGCCGCGCTCCAGACGGGCGCCCGAACACCGGAATATGATTTCTCCAATGTGTGGCCACGATGAAAATTGTGCTGCTTGGGGTGACGGGCCAACTCGGCAGCGAGCTGAACCGTGCACTGGCACCGCTGGGACAGCTGCTTGTTTTGAGTCGAACCATGGAGGGCGGCGATTTATGTCGGATGGATGCGATGGTTTCCACTATTGAGTGGTTTCGGCCGGATGTCATCGTCAACGCTGCCGCTTACACCGCAGTCGACCGTGCTGAGTCGGAGCCGGAAATGGCTCGCCTGATAAACGCGCTGGCCCCCGCAAAATTGGCAGCATTGGCCTGTGAACTCGGGGCCTGGCTGGTGCACTACTCTACGGACTATGTGTTTGATGGCAGCGGACGCACACCCTGGCGGGAAAGTGATGCGACCGGCCCGCTTAATCTTTACGGCAGGGTCAAACTTGAAGGCGAGGAGGCGATCAAGGACAGCAACTGCAAGTACTTGATTCTGCGCACGAGCTGGGTATTCGGAAGACGGGGTACCAATTTCCCGAAAACAATACTTCGTTTGGCACAGCAAAAAGACATGATTCAGGTAGTTAACGATCAGTTCGGAGCTCCAACCAGTGCCGAACTCCTTGCAGATGCGACGGCTCACGCCATCCGCACCGCTGCGTATCGGCCCGGGGTGGCTGGCCTGTATCACCTTACCGCCAGTGGCGAGACATGCTGGTATGACTGTGCCCAATTAATTCTGGATGTCGCCCAGAAGCAGGGGGCAAGGTTGCGGCTTAAGCCCCGGGCCCTGATTCCTGTTACCACTGAAGATTACGCGACAGCAGCGCGAAGACCGCTGAACTCCCGTCTCGACACCCAAAGATTCACCGAAACCTTCGACTTGCGCCTGCCGCCATGGGAGGTCGGCGTCACTCGCATGATCACCGAACTCCTGGACGTGAACCATGTTGAAACGTAAAGGCATCATTCTGGCCGGCGGGTCTGGTACCCGGCTCTACCCCGCGACTTTAGCTGTCAGCAAACAGCTGCTACCTGTCTATGATAAACCTATGATTTATCATCCTTTATCAACGCTTATGCTTGCAGGGATAAGCGACATACTGATCATCTCGACGCCCCACGATCTACCCAAGTTCCAAGCACTGCTGGGCGATGGCGCAAGCTGGGGATTAAACCTTACATATTGCGCGCAACCCAGCCCGGACGGGCTGGCACAGGCGTTTATTCTGGGTCGGAAATTCCTCGGGAATCATCCTTGTGCGCTAATACTCGGCGACAATATCTTTTACGGCCATTACCTGCCCATTTTGCTGCGCCGGGCTTATGAGCAAGAGCAGGGCGCATCCGTTTTCGCCTATCACGTGCGAGACCCCGAGCGTTATGGTGTGGTTGAATTCGACGCCCAGTTCAAGGCCCTGGCCATTGAAGAAAAACCAGCGCGCCCGAGGAGTAACTACGCGGTGACCGGGCTCTATTTCTACGATAACCAGGTTTGTGACTTGGCTCTGGAAATACGACCCAGCGCCAGAGGCGAGCTGGAAATCACCGATATCAATGCGCGTTATTTACGAAAAGAGCAGCTAAACGTCGAAATAATGAGCCGCGGTTACGCTTGGCTGGATACGGGAACCCACGATTCGCTGCTGGATGCCGGCCAGTTTATCGCTACCCTGGAGAAGCGCCAAGGCCTCAAGGTGGCCTGTCCGGAGGAGATCGCCTATCGGATGGGCTGGATCGATGCGGGACAACTGGATGCTCTGGCCCAGCCCATGGTGAAGAACGGCTATGGAGAGTATCTGCAGAAACTGCTTGTTGAGGGTGGCACACAATGAAAGTCACTGCGCTGGCCATACCCGAAGTTCAACTATTCGAGCCACGGGTCTTTGAAGACGAACGCGGTTTTTTTCTGGAGACCTTTCAGGCAGAGCGCTACCACGAGGCGGGCCTCAAAGAGGTTTTTGTTCAGGATAACCTGTCACGTTCTCACCGTGGGGTTGTACGCGGTTTGCACTTCCAGCACCCGCGCGGGCAGGGCAAGCTTGTTCAGGTTTTGGATGGCGAAGTCATCGATGTCGCTGTTGATATCAGGCGCGGATCACCCACCTTTGGCCACTGGGTCAGCGCCGTTCTATCGGCGAAGAACATGCACCAGCTCTGGATACCAGCTGGTTTTGCGCACGGTTTCTGCGTGACCAGTGCCTCCGCTTTACTGGCGTATAAATGTACCGATATCTATGTGCCGTCCTGCGAACGCACCCTCCGCTGGGATGATCCGAACATTGCCATCAAGTGGCCGGTCGCCGAATACACCCTGTCGCCGAAAGACCTTGCGGGCGCTTATCTATCCGAGTTAGCCCCGACCGTCCTGCCACTCTACGCCGGCCGTCCCTGAAAGGCCCGAAGGGGCTATTGTCCGTTCAGCGCCTCGGAAACATCATCCTCATAAGGGTTTGAGGCGCATGGTCCGTCCTGAGGCTATGACGCCAGTTACCGTCACGCTACCCATGCAGGTACAGGCCAAAGCAGCATGCCTCAAGAGCGTTATCGTATGACCATCCAAGATATATTGATGAGCTTTCGGCGACGCGCAACCTTGATCGTCTTATCCTTCGCAATTATCAGTGTACTGGCAGTGTGTGTCGCTGTGGCGTTGCCACCGGTGTTCAAATCAACCGGAATCGTCTTGGTTGAATCTCAACAAATTCCGGAAAGTATCCTTCCCAATATAAATAAAAACGCAGCTGATGAGCGCTTTCAGGTAATTCGGCAGCGAATTATGACGCGCGATAATCTGTTTCAGATCATAGACAAATACGGGCTGTTTACGGATCAACCGTCGACCATGTCGAAATCGGACATTCTTGCAGCCACGCGTCAGCGTATCGAGGTAGAGCCGATCCAGAGTAACCGGCGAGGTGCATCGGCGTTTGCCTTCGAGATTTCCTTTGAAAACAGCTCCCCTGTGGTCGCTCAAGCAGTCGCCAATAAACTGATTACTCTCTTCCTGGATGAAAATGCCCGCGCACGCACTCAGCGCGCCTCGCAAACCAATGACTTTCTGGTGCGCGAAGCCAAAAAGCTTGAAACCGAACTGGCGAACCTCGAAGAGCGACTTGCTAATCACAAGCAGCGATTCGCAGACGCATTGCCGGAACACCTTAGTATGCACATGGGAATGTTGCAGAGGATGGAGGGCGACTTAAGAAACACCGAGCGCGAAAGCACGTCCACGGTGCAGGAAATACGCATCCTCGACGTGGAATTATCCGCAGCGCGGTCGGATTATCAAGATGGTTCCCTGGGCACTCATAAGGCAGGTTTTGCCAATACGCTTAACGGCATGAAGCAGGAATATAAGCGGCTCAAACAGTCATATACCGACAGCTACCCCGACGTCAAATTGCTCCAACAGCGTATAGAAGCACTCGAGGAATCTGGGGGCCACTCCTCCGATGCCGGCATGTCCGAGGCAAGCTTGCATATTGTAAAAATCCGGACACAGTTGACAGCGGCCAGAGAACGCCTGGCGTCCCTCCGGGAGCAGAAACGCAGGTTGCAGTTGAACATTAAGAAGGTCGAGGGGCAGATCCTGAGGACGCCACAAGTTCAGCGCGAATTGACGACCATTATGCGGGACTACGGCAACGCCAAGAAAAAGTATGAGGATATCCGCGCAAAACAAATAGACGCTCAAATCGCGGAGAGCCTTGAGCGGCAGCAAAAAGCAGAACGCTTTTCTCTCCTCGAGCCGCCAATGCTACCCGATACCCCGATAAAGCCAAACCGGACAAAGATCATGCTATTGGGCTTTTTTCTGGCGGCAGGGAGTTCGACTGGGCTTGCATTCATGCTTGAATCACTTAATCGCCGGATACAAGGAGCACGCGCCCTGACCCAACTTATGGGAAGGTCGCCGTTAGTGGTGATTCCCTACATTACGACGACTCTGGAGATACGCAGGCGCCGTGCGCGCAGGCTTACAAGTCTGCTTGTAATGCTGGGACTCGTTGCTATAGCTGCCTTGGTGACGCACTTTACTTATATGCCGCTTGATCATTTGATTTTAAAAATTGCGGCTCGCCTGGGATAGGAAAACTGATGGAACGGATCAAAGCAGCTCTCGTTAAGGCCCAGCGCATTCCTAGCGCGGATGTAGGCCGGATTGTTCAAGCTAAAGCGAGCCCTCCCGCCCTTTTGCAATACGATTACACGCAGACCCGAGGCGTGAAACTCGACCATAGCCTGATGAACCGTAACCGCATTGTTTGTATCAATAAGGACAGCCCCCACAGCGTCGCATTCGATATTTTGCGAACTAAGATTTTGCGGAAGATGGACGAGAATGGCTGGCGAACCCTCGCAATCACATCGCCAACGCCCGGATCAGGTAAAACGGTCGTCGCGTTAAACCTGGCCATGAGCATTTCCTACCAGATGGATAGAAGCGCCTTGCTCGTAGACCTGGACTTGCGAAGGCCAAAAGTGGCCGCTTACCTTGGGTTGTCCTCAGGAAAGTCCCTGAATGATGTATACCGGGGCGGTGCTGAGATTTCCGAAGCGATGGTTAACCCGGGCATGCCTCGTCTGGTTATTCTTCCAAGCTATGAGCCAGAGGCGCGGCCGGCAGAAATTCTTTCTTCGGCGCGAACGAAAGACATGATCAAGGAACTTGGCCAGCGCTACATGGATCGGGTGGTTATCTTTGATCTGCCGCCGCTTTTGAGCGCGGACGATGCCATGACCGTTCTTCCCCAGGTTGACTGCATGCTTTTGGTAATTGGTGACGGCGAGGTATCCGAGAGCGAAATTGAAGAGAGTCTGGGAGACCTTCCGGCATTGAATATCGTCGGGGTCGTTCTGAACAAGGCTGAGGTAGTAAACCGTGGTTATTATTAACCTCTCAGCGCGTAATCACTCTGCCTTGCAGTGAGAGGAGCGTCTATGTCGGTTCCGGTAGAAGTCCGGCCCCCCAGGCTGGCTGTTTTTGGCGCAGCGCCTGACACACCTAACATGGGCGTGTCTGCCCTTTACGCCAGCATTCTTCACAGTATTGGATCGGTGCTCTGCCCGGTGGATTTTGTTGTTTTTGATAACGGCCTGGGGGCTGGTCGTGAGGGGCAACCGGCTCCCTCGGATGTGCTGACAGGAGTTACTATCATCAGACACGGCGCCAGAGTAGGGCGGCGCTATTATTTACCTGAGAACCTCAGGTTTATGGCTTTTGCAGCAAGACTGGGTTCTGTGGGGCCCCTACTGAACAGGGCAATACGTCTGATTGATTCCTGCGATGCCGTGCTGGATATCTCCGGTGGCGATAGTTTCAGTGACATCTATGGTCGCTCCCGCTTCAACTTGACATACCTCCCCAAGGCGATCGCAATTGCCAGGGGAAAACCTCTTTTACTCCTGCCCCAGACCTACGGCCCATTTCAGCGTGAAGACGTCCGTCGCAGCGCCAAGACTGTGCTCGGCGGTGCGGCAATGGCCTGGGCTCGAGACGACCGAAGCTTTGAAGTTATGAAGGAGCTCCTGGGGCGAAGTTTTGACCCGGAGCGGCACCAATGCGGTCTCGATATGGCCTTTGGCTTGCCGGCCATGCGACCGGAGAGCGGTCTTGACGCCCCTCTCAAGCAGTGGCTTGCGGATGGAGACTTTTGCCAGCCATTGGTGGGATTTAATATCAGCGGATTAATTTATAACGACCCCGCATCAGCGTCCCGACAGTACAAACTTAAAGCAGACTATCGAAGAGCCGTGATCGATTTTCTCTCCGGCCTACTGGCACGAACCCGGGCGCGAATCGTCCTTATACCCCATGTTATGGACCGGCCGGGACACTACGAGTCCGATCTGGCCGCCTGCCACGAGGTCGCCAAGGCAATTCCTGGCGCAGCCTCACGCCTGTGCGTTGCCCCGGAGAACCTCGACCAGTCGGAAGTGAAATGGCTAATCTCCCAAATGCAATGGTTTTGCGGTACGCGTATGCATTCCACTATTGCTGCGCTTTCAAGTGCGGTCCCGACAGCAGCTATCGCCTACAGCGACAAAACTCTGGGTGTCTTTGAAACCTGCGGGCAGGGCGCTCACGTCTGGGATCCACGCTTCTTGAACACGTCTGAAATCGTCGCAGGTTTGTGGGAGTCCTTCTTATCGCGCTCCGCCACGGCGGCGCAGCTCCTGAGTTCGCAACAGGGGCTGCAAGCTAGCTTGGATAGCCAGACCAGCACAATTGTCCACTTTTTACGTGAGGCTGTAGTACGCAGCCGAACCCTGAAAAGCAAGTGCCGGCGCAGCCATAACTCAGCGACGTACTCTGACACTGGGTTTCAATGATATGGCAAAGAAAATAACAGCCATGAGCAGGAGGTTATTGCTTTGCTAACCGCGGCTACAGCTTTGGTGGCGGTTCTCTTCGTCTTGCTCGCGGTCACGCGACGGCACGGGGGTGCCGCGCTTGGAGTACTCATTGCCGCGATGTTGTTATGGCCGGAAGCCTGGCGAATTCCTCTAGGGTTGTTGCAAATGTCAGTTCCCCGGCTTGTTGCGGTCGTTCTTTTGGTTCAGTTCCTGATAACAGGGCAGCATGCCCGGCTGCGTTTCAGTCGTATCGACGGCCTCGTCATCTTAATCTGGGTCTGGACGGTTTTTGCGAATGTTGCGGTCGGGGCTGAGTTCAGCCAGGTGTCGGAGATGATCGGGCGAGGTTTTGATACCGCGCTGATGTATTTTGTTGCACGTCTTGCTCTGCTCGATACCAAAGACCTGCCATCCATGATGCCAGGTCTCGTTGCAACAGCGGTTATTATGGCCGCAACGGGCATTTACGAGGCAATCAGTTTCACCTCGCCCTTCCATGACGTGCTCGCAAGTCGGCTTCAGGACGGGCTATCCTGGCGTGATGGATATGATACGTCCCGCCTCGGGCTTATGCGCGCTCGAGGAAGTACCTCAGTCTCCATCTTTTTCGGGATGGCAATGGTTGTCGTTGTCGGCTTTCTGATTGCCACGCGCGGCTACGCCCTGCGTAAAACGCTGCATTGGTTGGCGCTGCTTGCTGGTCTCCTTGCGGTCTTGTCGACACTATCCAGCGGTCCCTGGCTGGCTGTTTTCATTCTGATAGGACTGCAGGTTTATGAGAAGCGAGCGCAATGGATCAAGCCTTCTTTGCAGCTGGCGCTTGTTCTGGTGATCGCTGCGGAAATCGCCTCAAACCGCCACTTTTATGAATTAATTGACCATCTCGCTTTGAATTCCGATACCGCCTGGTATCGGACGAGGTTGATTGAAGTCGCTGTGTCTCAGTGGCGGGACTACTGGCTTTTGGGTGTCGGTTCGAATTGGCCGAATCACTGGGCGACACTGGTTGATGGTAGAGGCCATATTGATGTGGTAAATCACTTCATTACTGTCGCGCTCAATGGCGGCCTTCCTGCAATGGTCATGTATATCCTGAGTCACGTCTTCGTTATGGCTGCCGTGATAAAAAGCTGGCAGGCCGCCAACGATGCGGTTTATCGAAGTGTGCTGTTCGCTCTCGCTTCAACCCTATTAGTGCTGGACTTATCCAGCATGTCCGTGGGCCTGTTCGGACCACCCCTGCTACTAAGCCATATTCTGCTGGGCGCTATGGCGAGCGTCTCGAACTGGGATGTTCGTCCGCACCAGAACCGTCCGGCGCTAGGAGACGCAAATGCTATCAGCCCACGCAGCCCGCTTTTCGGCCATAGGTACGTGGACTGACAAAGACGGCTTGACCACGAAGACAAAGGACAGGGTTTCGGTTATCTCGCCTAACTAAATCCAAATGCTCAGCTCTTTCAGGACCGCTGAATATGACTTCGATGATTCCTGCTTCCAAGACCTATAGTGGACAGTTCCGGATCTCTGCTAGAGACCAGAAGCCTATCTTGGAGAATTGCCAGACGCTGGGCGGAGTTGTGATTGAGTATGATCGCAAGATCCCTCGGCATGAAGTCTTAGACAGCGCAGGAACGCTGGTTGGCGTCGTGCTGGGGATTTTGATCGACCCGCATAACGCCGTCGTGAAATCCGGCTCTATTCACTTGGACATTACCGAATCAGAAGAGGACTTTGCGGCCCATTTGGAAGACCGGATCTATATTTACGGTGGCTCATGGGTCATGGTTATGCGCACTCTAACCAGCCTCCGCCTTTATCTGGATCCCTGCGGTTCGCTCTCCGTTGTCTACTCCCAAGACAAAGCTGCTGCGGGGAGCACGGCGGGTTTACTGCTGAACGACAGCGAATATACGGCTACCTTTAATCGTGAGCTACACAAAGAACTCGAAGTGCTACAAAGTGGATGGTTTCCCGCTGGCATGACCGCCCACCGAGGCATAAATCGCGTGCTTGCCAATCATTATTTAGACCTGCGGACTTGGACAACCACTCGACATTGGCCCCGAAGGGACTTTGTCACTAGGCTTTCCCTGGAAGAGGCCGGGCGACGCATTGCTCATATTTTGATGGGGACGATAGGTGCGATGCAGAGCGATGGGCCAACTGTTCTCGCCATAACCGGAGGCAAGGATAGCCGACTGCTTCTGGCCGGTTGCCGGCCCTACCTAGATTACATCGATCTCGTCACTATCGACCTACCCGGCAGTGAGCGAGATGTTTACCTGGCGAAAAGCATCGCTCGGATCGATTCACAGCTCCGGCACAGGATCTTGGGCCCGGTGCTCGCTTCAGAAGAAGAGCGCAAGTTATGGCTTTACAACGCCTCCCACTGCGCCGGGGGCATGAATCAGTATTACAGCCCCTCGCTAAAACCACTAAAAAGTTACAAATACTTCATAAGCGGTGCCGCTGGTGAAATAGGCCGGGCATTTTTATGGCGGAAAAACGACGAGACAACATCGGTCCTGGACAGTAAAGGACTTATTGCGAGGCTGGGCCTTCGCTACAACTTGCACTTGGAAAAAGAAATGGATAAATGGCTTGAAGAGGTGGGGGCGCTTGGATTTTATACGGTGCTCGACTTGGCTTATTTAGAAAACAGGGTGTCTTCCTGGGCTTTTTCGCAGGCTTATGCACACGTTGGCAAGGGCGACATGAATCAAGTCAGTCCCTTTAATCATCGTGAGCTAGTGGGCATTCTTTTCAGCCTGCAGCCTGACGATCGACAGTTGGAAAAATATATTACAGAAGGAATTCGACGAATGTGGCCGGCCCTTCTTGAAGTGCCATTTAATCGTTATGGCAGTATCAGAGATTATTCAGAATTACTAAAGGCCGCAAGCAATCCGGGCAGGCTTGCTTCGAAGTTACGTAAACTAATGCGCGGAAGGTAACCTCATGTTAATCATCAGCGACTCAGATGCAATCACTCGTATTTCCTCTCTCATCTTCTCGACGCTCTTGGCTTTCGCTCTCTTCCTCGTTTCCGTCACTGCAGCCGGCGCTGACTATTATGTCGACTCGGACTTTGGAAACGACTATTACTCTGGCTCAGAGAATAGCCCATGGCAAACACTCGATGCAGCTTGGAACAACGCGCCCTCGGGATCCACTGTATTCGTGCGAGGTGGGACCTATAGCGGGTTTGAGATAGCAGCGCCTCGAAACGAGCTAAACGACTATATTACTTTCAAAGCAGAGGACGGAGAAGCTGTAAGGGTCGGCAGCATATCGATAGTTTTTTCGGACCTGCAAGCCGCCTTTGTAAGATTCGAGGGCTTTGATCTTTTAAAGAACGGTAGTGGCTCCGTGGTTAACCTGAGAAATGCCAAGCATTTTCAGGTCACTGATAGCGATATCCGCGCCGTAAAATGGGCTGTAGACGGCGCCGGAGTCACCGGAGTTTATGTGGTTGGGTCAGAGGATATTCTGATTCAGGGGAATGCTATGTATGAGATCCATCGCGGTCTCAGCATAAGTGGCAGTAAAAATGTAAGAATTAAGAATAACTATATCAAGAGCAAGGGAGGTACGGGGGTTCAATATGCCAACGGTAATGACTTGGGATTAATCGAGGGAAATCACATTCGAGGGGAGGAGTATGCCTCGTATCCAGGAAATCCGGACGCGGTTCAAAGTCCTCATGCAAGTATTATCTCGATCAGAAGTAGTGACCTGACCATCAGCAGAAACCTGCTCCACGGAATGGGGAATTCATCAGGAATTATGTTTTACGACAGGAGTAATGAAACAAACTATTCCAATATACTAATTGAAAATAACGCAATATTTAATACCGTTAATAGCTACGCTTTGCGTATTTATAAACTTGGAAACAACGTTCATATCATCAATAACCTTCTGCACTCTCACTACCGTGACGGTGACTGTAACGGTGTGACAAAGGACGCCAGGTACCGCTATAACACCGCCCTTCAAGTGCACAGTGTGGCGCCCGGATTTGATGGTTCTGGCCTTCATGTTTTTAACAACATTGCGGTAGGCATCGTATCTCTCCCACCCAATGCTCGTGAGTCTAATAATATAATCTGGTCGTGGTATGGAGGCAAAAACAAAGGCTGGCTGAACACCGCACCCAACGGCTCAAACTCGCATATCCTAAGCCCCTCCGCGGCTGGCTGTGGGAACCATCGGACTTTGTTTGAAGACGGCACATTTTTTGTGCAACCAATTGATTTTACAGAGTTGGATGGCCTGATACCGAACTTTACCCTTGCCAGCGGTTCGATCGGCGATAATTTCGGGGACCCGGGAATGCAGGCGCCTCTTTCGTTGGGTTCTGTTGGACCAGACGGTTTCCTGCAAAATGATGGCGTAACACGAAAGCCATCCATTAACGACGTGGGCCCTTACGAAAGCTTTGACGAGGTGCGGACATCGCCTCCCAGTGCGCCAGTTCTTTCTATAGAATAGAGACGCTGGTAAGCCTGCCATAGCCCTAGCAGAAGCACTCAGAAGACGGCTGACCAGGGTGAGCTGGTTCAAATCGGGCTACGTTCAGTAGGCGCTGCGATCAAATAACCGGCTCTGCAGACCCTTTATTTTGCGCCTCCAGCCAAAGTACCTTCGAGGGTCGGGGGAGGCCGCCTGCAGTTCGCGGGCAGAACGTAACAGACGAGCCTGCCATTGTGCCAATGAGGTTACGCCACTGCTTTGTGCGGAAAGTGGAAGGTATCGTTTCAAGTCGGCATCGGTTTTTAGCAGAGAGTGTCGGGATCGAGGGTCATCCATGTGATCCTGAAAGATAAACGGGTATTGCCATCCGTTCACCCAGCCCATTCTGGCGAGCCGCTTGCCATATTCCGTAAAATTGAGTTTCTTTCCGAGAGGCCCCAGCTCCTCATAACACTCTCGCTTCATCAGGTAACCGCTGCCGCCTATCCAGCAGTTCTGCATTATTTTGTGTCCGCCGCGAAATGCCCTGATTTTCTTGTTTGCCAGATCCGGCACAAAATCTTCGTCCAGATAAATCCAGCAGCCGAGAATGCCAAAATTGGGTTCGGCCTCGTGCGCCGCCGTTAATGCAGGTATCCAATCATCGGCGACCAGACAGTCATCGTCTACTTTCCCGAAGTAGCGACCCTTACCATTGGCCCAGACCCAGTTCGTCGCTTCGGTCAGCTTCTGATTCTCGCTACTGTGGTGGAATCGGTAGAGGCGGGGGTGATCCAGAAATTGTCTCACCACCGCCAAGGTTTCACTGTCCGAACCGTTATGCCAAACCCAAATACGAGTGTTTTCCGGACTGGTCTCTAATAACCGTGGAAGAGAGAGCTTGGTGTACTGGGGGCGGTTGAACGTGACCATGAGGATGTCCGCGCCGCAGTCAAAATGGCTTTCCTGCCTCTCTTGGTCTGGCACGTCATTCATGCCTGTGAGATGCATATCACGGGCCCTTTGCGATGTTGAAAATCAAAAGCGTCAGGCGGTCTCGTCGACCCGCCTGAAGACCAGCAGATGGTTATTGGACCACTGGCCCGGCCCGGTTGGTATAGGCCCAAAGGGGCTATAGGAGTCGTGGGAGATCGGTAATAACTTCGGTGGTATGTTGCCAGGCTTACCAGGTACTCCCAGAGCAGTGGCACTGGCTGACTGAGACGCGCACCGAAGGGAAGATTATGAGCGCCGCACCTTCACTTAGCATTGTTGTGGTGAGCTACAACACTCGCGAGATGACGTTGGCCTGCCTGCGATCCGTATTCGATCAGGGGCAAGGGCTGGATTTTGAACTGATCGTTGTGGACAACGCTTCGGTAGACGGTTCTGCGGACGCCATAAATGATGAGTTTTCCGAGCATGTGCATCTGGTTCGCAGCGGCTGCAACCTCGGCTTTGCCAAGGCCAACAATTTGGCGGCAGAAAAAGCCAGGGGAGACTTTCTGCTCCTACTGAATCCGGACACTGTCGTGCTGGATCACGCCATAGACCGATTACTGGATTTTGCTCAAGAGTACCCAGATTGCGGAATATGGGGCGGTCGGACTCTTTTCCCCGACGGTACCCTCAACCCGGGATCCTGCTGGTCCCGGCAAAGCCTCTGGAGCCTTACCTCGCAGCTCTCCGGACTATCGGCGCTGCTTCGCCGTACGACAACCTGTAACCCAGAGGGCATAGGTGCCTGGAACCGCAAGGGCATCCGTGAGGTTGATATTGTATCTGGTTGTTTCCTCCTGATCAGGCGTGCTCTGTGGGATGAATTAGAGGGATTCCGGGAAGCCTTCTTCATGTATGGAGAAGATGCCGATCTTTGTCTGAGGGCAAGGGATGCCGGTGCCCGCCCTCTGGTTACCGGTGAAGCCGCAATTATCCACTATGGTGGCGCCTCAGAGACGGTGCAGGCCGATAAGATGGTTCGGCTGTTGGAGGCAAAAATGTTACTGGTGCGGTGCCACTTTCCCACCGCACGCCGACGGCTGGCACTGACCCTTCTGGCACTTTGGCCGCTTAGCCGGTTCTACGCCCATAGCTTGTTCTCTCTTGCCGGGCGCGCAGCCTCTTCAGAGCGGGCTTCTGTCTGGCGCGATGTCTGGCAGAGACGTTCGGAATGGTCCCAGGCCACGGGCCTGAGTGACTGAACCGGTTGTCGAATGAAAGCTGGCCTGGCCAGCAGAAACTGAAGGAGGTGCCGTGGCATCTATCATCATTCCCTGCCACAACGAGGCCACAGTGATTAGCCGTTGTCTTGAAGCGTTAATTGCACAAACCGGGCCCGAAGATGAAATCATCGTCTGCGCCAATGGCTGCACTGACCAAACGGCAGAGATTATCTCCGGTTACCAGCCGCGCGTAACTCTTGTCTGCACTTCCGTGCCCTCCAAGGTCCAGGCGCTCAATCTTGGCGATGGAGTTGCCCGTAGCTTTCCCCGCATCTATGCCGACGCGGATGTGGTGTTCCAGAAAGGGTGCCTCGACCGCCTCAAACAGGTACTGCACTCGCAAAACTTTCTAGCGGTAGCACCGACGCCACAAATGGATATGTCAGACTCAAGCTGGGCCGTGCGCGCCTATTACCGTATCTGGCTTTCGCTGCCCTATTGCCAACGGGGGATGATTGGCGCTGGTGTCTATGGCCTGTCGGCCATGGGAAGAGCTCGGTTTGACCGCTTTCCTGATTTGATCGCGGACGACGGTTACGTGAGAGCACTATTTCAGGAGCATGAGCGTTGCAAGGTCGATGGTGCCCAGGTCACCGTGCGAGCCCCAGCGACCCTGAGCTCGCTGCTCCGGATCAAGATAAGAAGTCGCACTGGTCAGATGCAGCTGGCTTCAGCCTATCCGGATTTACTCGCCAATGAACATAAGGCCTACATCGATGGCCTGGGCAAGGTAATGCGCAATCCGATCAGATGGCCGGCCGCGCTGGTTTATTTGTGGATCAGTGTTGCTACCCGGGTCGCGGCCAAGAATCAGCTCGGTCGGGCAGCAACACTGACGTGGGAAAAAGACTGGTCTTCCCGGCGCGGAACCGGAAAGAAGCCGCTGCAGTAAAATCCGCCCGCCAAGGGAGAATGCAATGTTCGATCTGAAAGTTCCGGCGCAGGTTTCAACGAGGAAAATCCGCCCGAGGGCTGCCCTGTGAGCGCCACCAGGCAATGCGTGCTGCTGGTAGCCTCCCATGGTGGCCACTGGGTGCAGATGCGTAGGCTTGCGCCTGCCTTTAATGAACAGCACTGCTACTACATCTGCACGACAGCCGGCGTGGAGGCCGAGGTTGCGCCGGCGCCGCTGGCGGTGGTCCGCGATGCCAATCTTCAGAACGTCCCGGCACTGTTCCGCCTGGCCTGGGACATGGCAAAAGCCGTTGTAAGAATCCGGCCGACCGTCGTTGTGTCCACTGGAGCTGCGCCCGGTTTTTTCGCTCTGGTATTCGGAAAACTCCTGGGGGCGAGGACAATCTGGATAGACAGCCTGGCCAATGCCGAGCGCATGTCGGTCTCGGGCCGGTACGTCAAACCTTTTGCAGACCTTTGGCTCACCCAGTGGCCTGATTTGGAGACGCCCAAAGGCCCATTCTACAAAGGCTCTGTGATCTAGTCAGATGCGCTCTCCCAAGGTGTGCGTTGCAGAGCCCGGGTTGTTGCTCACGAGGGTGGCGGGCCCTAACGGGCCCTAGGCAACGCAGAGGCAGTGCGTTATTTATGTGTTATTGACGTAAATCCAGCGCTACGTCGCTATATCGGATTGCAGTGGTAGGGTCACAGAGGACGGCAGAAGTTGTATCCCGGTCGCGATGATGTTTTTACAGGAATCAACAGAAGGACCTCATCATGAAATACAAGAACCTGTTTCCATCCCTAATCCTGGTCGGCCTTGCCGGCCTGGCTGCGCCGGTGCACTCAGCAACTGTAACCTATGCTTTTGATAGCTTGCTGTTTGGCCATCCGGCCTATCCCAGCGGAGATTTCGCAACATTGAAGGTGAATTCTGGAGCGCAGACCGAAGACCCCTGGACATTCCGGCTCGACGCCTATGACCTGAATAGCTTCGGGCCATGGGCGTTCTTTGGCTCCTTGGCGGTGGCCGGCGAAGTTAATGGCGCCCCCAAAATTCTCAGCACCACGGCCGGCAGTGGAATACGCGAGGTGTCACTATTGCCCGGTAACGGTCCCGGTGGTGCCGTTGACCTGCGCTTTGATCTGAGCGGCTGGAAAAAGGGCAGGCTGACCTCGGGCGAGTGGGTGGAGTGGACCATGACTGGCTTATCGAGCATTACTGGTCTCGGTGGGCACATTCAGGGTATTGGAATCTTGGGATTTCACTCGGCCTGGTACGGCGCCGACCGTCTCCCTTCACCGGTGCCGCTGCCCGCAACATTCTGGTTGGCAATTTCGACGATCCTCGGATTTCTGGGGCTAAAGCGTAGACGCGCGCTGAAAGTGGCCTGGAGTAAGAGGGCTTTATCTTGGGACAAATCGAATTCTTCGCTGGCCTAGTAAAACTGCCGTGTAGCATCGATCGAGCCTGACATTTTTTGAGAGCGTGGCTCTTTAACGAGAGAATAAAAGGCAGCTCAACCTATGTCGACCCTGGATACAGAGACTGAAAACCGGGCGGCCCCGAGGGAGTCAACGCCGGAGTTTAAAGCGCGACGCTGGCGCGCGAATAAAGCGGACGACCTGAGCCGGGTGCCTTGGAGCAGCAAGTTGGGACCGCGAGCAGGAGTGGGAGTGCTCGATAACTCATCCCCAGCAATCGCGCTGCTCAAAACATCACTGGATCCGGTGATCGTAGCACTGAGCCTGTTTGGCATCGCCTACCTCATGGAGGGGGAGGTGACCGGACTTATGTTTTGTGTTGGCGTGACTACGTTGCTCCTGGCGGGCCACCTTATCGACAGCGGATTCCTCTTTCTTAGGGGAAGGCGGTTGGCCGACGAGTTGCTGTCATTCTTTGCCGGGTGGATGCTATTGCTAGTAATCACCTACGGCATCGGCTACTTCTCCGGATTCGGACAGCTCGTCAACCTCAATGTAATCCTTGTCTGGGCGTTTGCCTGTCCGGTTATCACCTTGGGGTTACATGGGGCACTTTACGGCTACGTCAGGTTCTCCTCAAACGCACGATCCGCAGCTGTAAAGCCCTCCATCATTGTCTGCGCGAACCAGTCCGGGCGAGCATTGTCTGCCGCGATTTCGAGACAGCCGCTCTTGAGGCTCAATTTCCTTGGGTTTTTCGATGACCGGCCATCTGAAACACTGGGCGTAGCGTCATCCAGTGTGGTTGGGCGCATTGAGGATGTGGCGGAGTTCGTCAGGAAATACGGGGTCGCTCGCATCTATATCACCTTGCCCATGACATCCCAGCCGCGAATCCTGGCGTTGCTGGATGCCTTGAAGGACACGACGGCGTCGATCTATTTTGTGCCCGACATGTTCGTGTTCGATCCGATTCAGGCCCGCTTCGACGATGTTGGGGGCGTGCCTGTTATATCCGTTTGCGAATCGCCCTTCGAAGGCACGAACGGTATTGCTAAACGCGTTACCGATGTGGTGCTGGCGTTCACGATCCTGGGGTTTATTTGGCCGCTCTTGGCAGGGATTGCTGTGGCAGTAAAACTCACGTCTGCGGGGCCTGCCGTGTTCAAGCAGAGGCGCTACGGTCTGGATGGTCGGGAAATTATTGTCTACAAGTTCCGCACTATGACTGTTATGGAAGATGACGACACTGTGAGCCAGGCGACACGCAACGATGCCCGGCTGACAGCGATCGGTGGCCTTCTTCGCCGCACCTCACTTGACGAACTTCCCCAGTTCGTGAATGTGCTACAGGGCAGAATGAGTGTCGTCGGACCACGTCCTCACGCAACTGCTCACAACGAACGCTACCGCAGCCTCATCAAGGGTTATATGGTTCGACACAAAGTACGCCCGGGAATTACCGGCTGGGCTCAGGTGAAAGGTGCGCGTGGAGAGACCGACACTCTTGAGAAGATGGAGCGGCGGATTGGTTATGACCTGGAATACCTCCGCAATTGGTCCGTCTGGCTGGACCTCAAAATCGTTTTCTTCACGGTGCTGATCGTCTTACGCAGCAACCAGGCTTACTGATTCCCGGGTGCCATTTGTGCGGTTTGGGCCTTAGCTCCTATGGGCCATTGTTGCTCATCTTCAGTCTGACATGATGACAAAAAGTAGCTTAAAGCATCATCTCGTTGCTCTGGAGAACAGGCCGACGCGGTGAGTGGCTTTCTTTCTCGCAACCCGAGGGTTCGGTATGGGCGCTTTTCGCAAGGTATTCCTGTGCGTTTTGTTGCTGATGGGAGCTTCCTTTGTTATGGCCTCCAGCGTTGGAACGGATGGGCAAGAGCCTAGCTTGCACCAGGGCCATGGCGTATTGCCGAAAGCCGAGCCGGTCAGGGTTTTGAGCCCGGTCGTCACTTCTGGCTCCATGCCCGAGACGGCCAGTGTCGCGACGCCGGGGGCTCTGGGGCTGGTTTTGACCACGATTATCGGCGCTGGAGTCATTGCTCGTAAAAGGCGCCGTGGGCAAAGGCATGAAGCACTGGGCAGCTAACGAGCAGGCCGGTCAGGAAAGCCGCTCAAGGAAACAGGGATGATATTCGTAACCGTGGGTACCCAGCTTCATTTCGACAGGCTGGTAAAAATGGTTGATACCTGGGCTGGGCGGCATCCGGAAGAAGACGTCTTCATACAGACCGGTAAAACGGCTTATACGATAAAAAACTGCAGGGCCAGTTGCTTTATCGACCACGATGAATGGCAGTGCTGCTTTGAGCAGGCGGATCGGGTCATATCTCACGCCGGTGTTGGCACCATTTTGAAAAGCCTTGCGTACGCGAAGCCGCTTATCGTTATGGCCCGGCACGCGGCCCTTGGCGAGCATCGTAATGACCACCAACGCGCGACTGCAGCGCGCTTTACGTCTTTTGCGAACATTCGCTTTGTCGAGAATCAGCAAGAGCTTTGGGAGGCGCTGGACTCGCCGCTCTGGCTGCATGAATCCACGACTTCGCCAAACAGAAATCTTGAGGCCCTGATCTCCGAACTGACGGTGTTTTTACGGGGCGGTCCATGATGTTGACCCTTTTATCCCGCAATCGCAGACCTTCGCTGAAGACTGGAATCATGTGGCCGTTTTTGGGGCTGGCGATGATGGCCCTGGCGTTGGAGTCGGGTCTACTACAATTGTGGGTCACCAGTGAGGAGTACGGCCATGGTGCTGCCGTTATTGCGGTGCTTGGCTATCTGATTTTTCGACGGCGCGGTACGCTGCCGCTGGCAAGTAAGGGATTGGGTCCGGCTACAGTTGCTGTCACGACGTTGCCGCTTGCCGTCATGCTTCTGGGTTTTCTTGCCGGCATCACGCAACTGCAAATGTATGGCGTCTGGTTCTATGCTGTCTCGTTTGCCTATGTACTCGGTGGGTTTGCCCTTATTCGGTCTCTATTGCCCCCCTTGGCAATTGCCCTAATGACTATTCCGTTGCCGAGCGCTTTGGAATGGGCACTAACAGCCAAACTTCAACTGCTGTCGTCTGAACTGGGGGTTTGGTTCATCAGGCAATTTGGGGGAATTGCTCACCTGCAGGGCAATGTCATCGACATGGGCAATTTCAGACTGCTAGTGGACGAAGCGTGTTCCGGGCTTCGCTACCTGTACCCATTAATGGGGCTTGGCGCCGTTGCAGCGTCTGTGTTCTCGGCTCCGCTTTGGTCAAAGTGGCTGCTTTTCCTGGCGACGATTCCGATCACCGTCTTTATGAACAGTCTGCGTATAGGGATAACGGGTTTATTGGCCGATAGATACGGTCCCGCTCATACCGAAGGATTCCTTCACTGGTTTGAAGGCTGGGTCGTATTCATAGCTGCCCTTGTGGCGATGACAGGGGTCGCATGGGTGCTGCTGCGAGTTAATCGGAACAGGACGGGCCTGATCGATGCGTTTACGCTCCGCGTTCCCGATTATAAATCTGGGAACGTCAGACCGAAGCACCTCCGGGGAACTGGCCGAATGGCGCAAAGCGGCGGCACACTTATGTTAATGCTGTCGCTTGTCTTGGCTATTCTAGCAGGGCCGATACTGTCGTCCCGAACCGACATTGTGCCAACCAGACTGCCCTTCTCTAATTTTCCAGGGCAGTTGGGCAACTGGGCATCTCTACAACAGCGCCTGCCTTTGGCTATCGAAGAGGTCGCAGGCGCCAGTGACTACTACTATGGCAATTTTTCCCACACCGATGGCCGTTTGATAAATCTCTACTTATCCTACTACGCGTCTCAGCGTGACGGCAGCATTCCGCACTCTCCAACAGTTTGTCTTCCTGGGGACGGTTGGCAGTTGGAAAGCGTGGGCACAACGTCTGTGGGAGGTTCCAATGGATCGGCTGTGAAGGTTTCCCGACTGGTTGCAACAAAGGGCTATCGAACCGTCGTGGGTTATTACTGGCTCAAGCAGGGTGAGACCTATTACAACCAGGAGACACTCGCGCGTCTCGACTTGCTTCGGTCGGCCGTCGTGAATCGACGTAGTGATGGAGCTCTGATTAGGCTGGTAGCCGAGCTGGGCGATGACGAAAGCATAAAGGGAGCGGATCGCCGCCTTAAAGAATTTGCGGACGAGATGATCGGAATACTTCCGAACTTTGTGCCTGACTAATGCTACTCGGTCTCGAGCGGATTAACACAAGGCTCTCTGACAGCGGGATTAAACCAATGAAACATTCGGGCATAGCCAAAGGACGCCTCACAGCAGGGAAGCTGGTGACGGTCGTGTGTTTGGTGGTGCTACTGTTGGACGCTTGCACGCCACCGCAAGAACACGCCCGGCGTTACTATGACGATGGCATGGTGCTGCTGCAGGCTGGTGAGCCGATAAAGGCGTCCCTTCAGTTCCAGAATGCTTTGCAGGTCGTCGGTACTATGTACCAGGCGACTTACGGGTTGGCGTTGGTTGCCGAGCAGCAGAGCGACTGGCCGCGAATGTTCGATTTACTCAGCCGTGTCCTTGAACAAAATCCAAAGCATGCTCAGGCCCATCTTAAGCGCGGCCAGCTCCTGCTAGCAGCAAACCGGATTGAGGATGCCCAGTCAGCCAGCGATGCCGCACTCAAACTGGCACCTGAAAGCCCCGCTGCACAAATACTGAGCGCGGCCCTGCTATTAAAGCAAGGTCAACCCGAGGCTGCGGTTAAGCTTGCTGG
>JBQCZX010000005.1:21266-52555 GCA_052089485.1 Marinobacter sp.
TGGCTGGCAGCGTACTGGAGCAGCACCCGGGGCATTCTGTGGCCGTCATCTTGCTGGGTCACGAGCGCCATGAAGCGGGTCGTGCTGATGATGCTATAGCCTTTGTAGAGCTAGGACTCCAGCGTGACAGCTCTAATATTGGGCTGGGCCTTCTAAAAATTGAGCTCCTGGAGGGAGTGGGTAACCTAAAGCTTGCCAGAGAGAGCTTTCTTTCGTTGATTCAAAGAAATCCGAAAGCCGACAAGCTGTATCCCCTTCTTGCGCGGTTTCATATGCGCCGCGGCCGGTTGGCGGACGCAGAAGACGCACTTAGAGCCCGTGTCAATCTCGTCCCGCACAGTTCGGAGGCAAAGGTAGGTCTGATCCGGTTTCTCTATGCCGCCGGCCGGGCCGAGCGGGCAATTGAAGAACTTCAGGCTTTTGTTCAAGAAGGAGACCACGGCGTAGAACTGACGTTTCTTCTCGCGAGGCTTTACCAGGAGAAGGGTAGTTATGGCAAGCAAGTCATAATCTTGAAGACCCTCGCGGCAGATCAAGCCGGGAAACCCTGGGCACTTCTTGCAACAGCGCAACTGGCTGCGTTCGACTTGCGACAAGGGGACACCAAATCCGCCGGCTTGCGTGTTAAAGCGATACTAGAGATGGAGAGAGACAATGTTGAGGGACTCTTTCTGCGGGCACTGATTGCGCTTAGCGAAAAGAGGCATGAAGACGCGATTGTAGACCTGCGCATCATTGCGCTTTACGGACCCGATCTGCCCCCGGTCTTGGCGGCGCTGGCCAACGCTCATGCTTTATCCGGATCGATGCAGCTTGCACAGAGCCATTATCAACGTGCATTCCAGGCCTCTGGTATGGACCCGGATTACGGCTTGGCGTATGCAAGGTTCTTCATTCGCCAAGACGCCTTTGCCCAAGCGGAATCAATAATAGTAAAGACGCTTCAGAGCGCACCCCGCGATAGGGCGGTGCTGGAGCAGCTCGCTGGCCTGCTGATAATGAGGAAAGATTGGACGGGTGCACAGAGTGCGATCCATAGCCTGGCACAAACAGAAGCCACTGCCGTGTCGCCGGGGCTGGAGAAATACATCGGCGCCATGGCGCGATCTAGTGATGGAATAACTGACGCAACGGACGTCGCCCAATCGCTGATCGCTCTGCATGATCTAGCAACGCAATCTGGACAATCGGCCCCGGCACTTGATTTACTCGAAACCGCGCTGGCTTCAGAGCCAGACAACTATGGGGCAGTGTTACTTGTAGGCCAACTGCGTATGCTGCAGGGCAGGGTAGTTGAGGCGCGGGAAATTTTTAAAGGCATGATAGCCCGCGATCCGGATGGTGCAGAGGCCTACCTGAATCTCAGCCGTTTATTTCTTCGGGAGAGCAGGCTGCGTGACGCTGCTCATGTTCTTGCTAAGGGTCTCGTTCGACGTCCATTGGACCCTGTGTTGCTACTAGGCCACGCGGAAGTGTCCGAGCGAGCGGGGAACAAGGAGGAAGCGATTCGGGCTTACGAGATGCTCATCGAGACCGGCCACGATCCCCAATACGTAAGCAATAACCTCGCAAGCCTGCTCACAGATAACCGAACGGATCTGGCGGATTTCGAACGAGCTTATGAACTGGTTCGTGGCCTTGACCATGACCGCAATCCCTATTTCAGGGACACACTCGGCTGGGCAAACTATCGGCTTGGTCGTTATGCGGATGCCGTTGAACTTCTTGAGGCGACGATCGAAGAAAGCCCCTCAGTCGCGGTGTTCCATTACCACCTTGGCATGAGCTATTTGGCGCTGGATAACCAGATACTTGCAAAGCAAGCGCTGAACACCGCGCTGGCGCTGGGGGCCAAGGCTCCCTTTACTGAGGCATCAGCAACGAAGACAGCCCTCAGGCAGATTATCGCTCGCGAGGAGGGGGAATGACTAAAGGGTGTACGAACGCCATTCCGCTCTCAAGCCTGATGTGGTCTAGCATCGCTTGTGTGATTCTCCCGTCCAAGTATAGCTGCAGGCGTGACCCCCGCCCGCAGCATACTTACTGCCTGTGCTCTGTTTGTCACTTCCAGTTTCTCGAATATACGCTTGAGGTGATTTTTCACTGTAAAGATACTGATATTTAGTATGACCCCGATAACCTCGTTGGTCTTTCCAGCCCCAACCCACTTCATGATCTCGACTTCCCGCGGAGTTAGGTTGAGACCTGTGCAGCTGGATTTGCCGAGTCCGGCTTCAGTTACGCGTGAGGAGAGCGGCCTCACCTGTCGCAGGGCAAAGTCGATGTAGGGCGTGAGCATTCTCAGGCAGGTCGCGGCGGATGGAGGCGGATGTACGCTCTGGCTAAAAGCGACATAGAGGCACTGATCGCGCTGTCGCTGATCCTGTATGCCGTTGGCCAGAACCGATCGCATGCTGCCAAATCCGCTATCGATGAGCGCGAGGTTGTCGCCGTCCGGTTCAAGCACAAAACCAGTTGGTTTTGTAATGCCGAAGGGGGTATGTCCGATGCTGCGCCAATGAAGAAGCAAACTTTCGATCAGGGGCACTATCCCTCGTCCAAGCATCTGGGCAGTGCGCATCTCTGGCATCGCCGATATGAGATCCACTTGAAAATTGTCGAGATGCTCATCGCACCATACCGCAGCAAAAATGTCATGGGGCAGGAAAAATTGCAGATCACCCTGCATCCAAAGGAATAGATCGAGATGGGTTTTCGTTTTCAAGGCTGGTTGTAAAACGTCAATAAAGCGATCGTACTCAACCTTTTGAATATCGAAGATTTCCGGTGCATCGTCCATGGCTCGCCCTCTGTGACACTGCTGATCAAAACTCAAAAGGCGGTTCTGGCAAGGCCACACATATAAGCTGGGTATGTCACCCAGAAAAAAATGTATTATTGTTTGCACTCCATCTTCTCGGTAGCGAAATTTATACCAGCTGATGCTTTTTACTTTTAAAGTATAAACTTGCCCAGTTTCGAAACGAGTCATTTTTCATAAACTGTAATACATTCCGACGGTTCTACTGATAGATATATAGAAAATCAGTACGGCAGCTGCTCAATGTGCCGCTACTCAGACTTTCAGGCATAAAACAGGCGTTCACTCAGATTTGGAAGGCTGATGGTGTGGATCAGTTTAGATGAGTGGAAGGTTAGTTGTAAGAAATATCGACGTTTTGGTCGGGCCGTTTAATTCCTCATGCTAGCACGTGCATTTCTATAGTTAACAAGGATCGTTATTTTCATCTCTATGTGTATAATCTAAATCGTTCTCATTGGCTTTACTTCCCGCGCCACTCTTATCCGGCTCTATTGGAGGATGACCCAGACCCGCTATGACTATACCTGTTCTTTCCTCTGTGTTTACTGGTGATCTAGAGCCTTACGGGAATACGCTGGTTTTGCAGGGACAAGATCAGCGTAAGGGAATCCCTGCGACGGATCTTGTTTCCGCAGAGGGTTTGACACGGCTGCTTTATGAATATCAAAAGTCGCGTTCTGGTGATGATCAGCGAGCGCTCATCTCTCTTTGGTCCAAGCACTATTTTGCAAAGCTGATCGTACCTGTGGCGGCCGCCAACCTGATCGCTGGGCACGAACTACCCGTGGCTCTCGATAAGATTGAGGTGATTATGGGGGAAGGCGGTGTGCCTGAGGCGTTCCGGTTACCGCACGGAGGCCAGCCATTCCGAGTGACCCCAGGGAATCCATTCGAGCGTTTTCGGGAACTGATGGATAACAATTTCTCGCTGCTGATTGATGGTTGGTGCGATCACATCAAAGTTTCACGCCGTGTGCTTTGGAGCAACGCGGCTACCTATTTTGAAAAGCTGATATGTACTCTGGAAGCGAGCGGCGTACAACATCAAACGCTGGCGGATGGTCGCCAATTGATCGAGCTGGATAAGCGCCCCAGCGGGCATCCTAATCCTATGGCTAATCCAGTCCGTTATGTGGAGCGGGGGGAGAAGTGTGAGCCTCAGCGACAACGAAGGCTTTGTTGCATACGTTATCGTTTGCCGGGCCTGCCTTTGTGCGGGAATTGCCCTCATATCGATCGTCCACCCAAGGGCGCACGGCTTCCAGAAGGGCGATGATTCAATAAAAACTCACACCACCGCGATACGAGCCCCTTTACGGTGGGGGTGGGGCAGGATGGACATGGAAACCCCATAAATGTCTTTCAGGGTTTGCTCGTTCATTAATTGATCCGGTGAGCCTTCCGTCAACAGTCGCCCACTGTGTAACGCAACCAGATGGTCGCAAAAGCCAGCCGCCATATTGATGTCGTGCAGCACAACAACAATTCCCATATCCAGCTCTTTGCCTAGCCTGCGAACAAGAGAAAGCACTTCCAGCTGATGCGCGACGTCGAGAGCTGACGTTGGTTCATCCAGTAGCAAAATGCGTGCATTCTGGGCCAGTAGCATAGCTAGCCAGACCCTTTGGCGCTCGCCACCAGACAACTCATCCACGCTGCGATTGGTGAAGGCTTCAGTGTCAGTAAGCGCCATGGCTCGCTCCACTTGCTCTTCATCTTCTCGTGAGAAGCGTCCCAAAGCGCCATGCCAAGGATAACGTCCAAAACGTACCAGTTCACGAGTGGTCAAACCATCCGTGGCGGGTGGCTGCTGGGGTAGATACGCCACCTGACGTGCAAAAGGTCGATTTCCCCATTGGTGT
Organism: Marinobacter sp.; assembly: GCA_052089485.1. GTDB lineage: Bacteria > Pseudomonadota > Gammaproteobacteria > Pseudomonadales > Oleiphilaceae > Marinobacter. The sequence continues at coordinate 25,953 of JBQCZX010000005.1, forward strand.
AGATCTTTTCCATCCATCGTGATTTGACCGGAAGAGGGCGTTAGCTGACGGGCAAGCAGCTTCACTAATGTCGATTTACCGGAACCGTTATGACCAACCAGCCCAATCATTTGGCCATAATCGATACGGAGGTCGATGGGATGAAGCAAGGTTTTCTCCGGCAGTCGGTAGCTAACAGCGTTTAGGGTAAACATGAGTCAAATTCTCTTGATGAATTCGGTTTTCCGGGGATATGATTTCGAGATTAATGCCGACTTGGCATTCGGTACATTCGCATCAGGAAATATCCCCCTCCAATCAATGTGGCTACCAACCCGGCGGGCAATTCGTATGGATACACCACTGAGCGAGCAATCCAGTCGGCCCAGAGCATTAGCAGGCTGCCAATAACAAAAGCAGCCAATAACTGTGGCAGAGCTCGCTGATAACCCAATAGTCGCGCCAAGTGTGGGGCCATCAGGCCGACAAAAGACAGGGGCCCGACCACCAAGGTAGCGGCTGCCGTCATGAGTGCCGCTAACAACAAAAGAAGGAGGCGAGCTGGCGCCAGTGGCAGGCCTAGAGAGCTAACAGTGCTGTCGCCCAAAGGCATCATGTCTAGCCACCGGGTTGCTAAAATTGCCATGAATACCAGAACAGGGGTGACTACAACAAGCACCCAAGCGTCGGTTTGACCGGAGAGCCAAGTAGATCCCGCCAGCCAGTTGAGCAATACAATGGCCTGAGCATCCCCGGCGGCTAATATCATGCGGGTACCCGCATCCAACAGGGCCGACAGAGCTATGCCACCTAGAAGCAAGCGCTGTGGAGAGAAACTGCTGCGCCGGCTCAATAATAAGAGCGCCAAAAGAACGAGAGTGCCGCCAAGGCCGCCAGCCAGAATCTGCAAAGTACGGCTGCCAGAGCCAAAACTCAGCGTAAGCACAACCATGCCCATGGCGGCGCCAGTGCTGATGCCTAGTAGCTCCGGGCTGGCCATAGGGTTACGGGTGAGCCTTTGAACGATGACGCCAGCTCCGGCAAGCAAGCCTCCGGCCATTAATGCTGTGGTCATTCGGGGCATTCGCATGGCGAGCAAGGCCGTCTCACCACCAAAGCTAGTCCACTGCCAGCCTTCCCAGGATGGGCCAAACAGCAGGGTGATCGCCAGGCTCCCCAGTATAATCAGGCCTAGCACTAGCAAGCCGGTTTTCGAAAATTCTTTTCGGCTCGGTGTTATAGATACGGGCTCGGCGGGGCGTGCCGGCATTAGCCGATTGCGTGTTAGCACCCATAGCAGCACCGGCCCTCCTATGAGTGCTGTTGCTGCTCCGGTAGGAAATAGCAAATGCCCGAACACAAGCGTTAACTGCTGGGCAATTCCGTCGGCTATTAAACAAATCAGTGCGCCGGTCAGGGCGCTGGCGAGCATGCGTTGTCGCAGAGTGCGAGCTCCCAGCAACCGAACGATTGCAGGTGCTGCCAAACCAATGAAACCAACAACCCCCACGTGGCTGACTGTCAGAGCTGTTAGGTACACCGCCAACATTAGCGTCAGCACACGGGTGATGCCCGGGGAAAGCCCCAACGACCGCGCGCCTTCCGTGCCTAAATCCAGCGCTTGCAGTGGGCGCCAGAGCGCCAGTGCAACTCCGGCTGCAACAGCCAGGCGAGGCAATAGCTCGATAGTACTGCGCCAGTCATTCTGGCTGAGTTCCCCTGCGCCCCATATAAACAGCCCGGCGAGTTGCTCTTGGTTGAACAACAAGATCACCGTGTTGATGGCCCCAAGATAGAGGCTAACGATCAGGCCACACAGGGTTAGAGTTAGTGGATCAAACCCGCGGCGCGCCCCCATAAGCAGCACCAGTGCAAGAGCTGCCAGCCCACCGGCCATTGCCCAAGCCTCTCGCCACACAAGCAGAGAGGGCGCTAACAACATGACCAGTCCCAAAGCCAGTTGGGCGCCTGCAGCGACGCCCAAAGTGGTGGGTGCCGCCATTGGGTTGCGCAGTACCTGTTGTACCAAAGTGCCTGCCAGCCCTAGGGCCGCGCCGGTTAGTAAGGCTATGGATAGCCTTGGCAGTAAGGTGTAATGCAGCACGGCCTTCTCAAAGCTTGCAGAGGTAGAGAGTGCCAAAGAGCCGGGTAGGTGAATCAGGTTGTCGAGACTGGTTGCGGGAGAGAGCAGCAACCCCACCAACAGTAATGACAATGTAAGGGTGATCAGCCGTAGCGATGAATAATGCGATGACGTTACCAGGCTCACGGTTGCAGCTCCTGAGTACCTTTTATAAGCTTTTCAGCCAGCATGCGCGCCATTCTAGGTACGCTGATTACGCCACCGAACGTCCATACAGGCCCAACACCGGTTATACGCCCCGTTTTCGCCATGGGTACATACGGCCAGAGACCGCTGGCCTGCAGCCGCTGTCGATCCGCATCCGGCCAGGGTTCTATATAAATAAGCCAGGCATTCGGATGGCCCCCCAAGTCTGCGAGGGTTCCCGGCGTGAAACCCCATACATTGGTGGGGCGATGCCAAACGTTTTTAAGCCCTGCCTGTTCCAGTGCTTGATTGAGCATGGAGTTGTCGCCATGGATTCGTACACGGCGGTCGTCCAGAAAACGTACGATAAATGCAGGCTGATTCGCTAAACCGGCCTGTGACAGCTGTCGCCGTGTTTCTGAAAGATCTTTATCCGCCTGAGCAATAACCGCCCGGGCTCTATCTTCCCGATTTAGTATCTTTCCTAAAGCAAGTAAGTGTTCCCGTGCTCTTTCCCATGGGTTTGAGTCGGTGTCATAAGTGGTTTGCACCAGCGTTGGCGCAATGGCCTGAAGAGCCGGTACTGCGGCCGTTAGGTGTCCAGATACCAGAATCAGATCCGGTTCAAGAGCCCGGATGGCCTCTAGGTTGGGAGCCTGACGGCGGCCCACAGATTTTACCGATTCCGGGGCTTGAGGCTTCGCTACCCATTCGCGGTAGCTATCAAGATCTGCCATGCCCACTGGCGTAACACCGAGCGCCAAAAGGTGCTCTGCCAACCACCAATTGAGAGCCACAATTCGTTGGGGCGTTGCTTTGAATTGTAGCTGTTCAGTATCCTGAGAGGCCGCCGCGCCTGCGCAGATGGTGAGGCTTACCAGCATGAGAGCAAGGGCCCGCAGAGCGGGCCCGAAGCAATAACCTTTCAACATGTAATCAATAGTCCACGGAATAGGTCAGGGTATATGTGCGCCCCTGGCCCTTGAAGTCGAACAGCTTTTCAAAGCCGTAAAACAGCTGGGCGCGCTGGCCCCATACCGTGTCGTACTGTTTGTCGAGTAGGTTAGAGACGGAGAAGTTGATACGGCCCAGAGGCAGTTCCCGGGCGGTCAGCAGGTCAAATGTCGTGTAACCGTTTATCTCATCACCAGCATCGTCATCAATATCGAAGGCATGGGAACCCTGGAGTCGAACGGAGTTAAGATTGTCTCTCCACTGAACGAAAGCCGTGGCATTCGGTAAGCTCGCTGCGGTTACTACGTTTTTCTGCCAGTCGCCATTTGCGTCTTCCACTTCAGAGCGTACATAGTGGGCCGTACCTCCCAAAGACCACTGCTCGCTGGCTCGCCAACTGAGCGCGCCTTCCAGGCCGTAATCGCGGGTTTTATTATTAACTACATCCACTGTTAGCGTGGTTCGGTTGGTTACGGCTTCTTTGTCTGACCAAGTGTAGTAGGCCGCTACCTGGGCATCCCATCGGGCCTGATAGGTGCGCCAGCCCAGCTCCATCTGATTGGTTTCCAGCCCGGGTATAGGGTTGTCGCTGATATTCAGGGAGTCGGTTAACACGTAGCGGCCGTCGACGAGGCTGTAGTTACCCCGGCCAGCCACTTTACCTGGGTCTGGAATTTCAAAACCCTGGCTTACGTTCGCCCAAACCTGGTGGTCGTCGTTCAAATTGTAGATGGCGCCAGCATTCAGCAGGGTTACGTCGTAATCGCTTTTGCCCCCTGGGATGGCATCAGCACCTGTTACCAGACCCCGGTCTACCTCAACCGCTTGCTGGGTACCCACAAAGTCTTCCATTTCGAGACGGGCATGCCGCTGACGGATGCCTGCATTCAGCTGGAGCCTTTCGGTGGCCTGCCATTCAGCCTGAAAATACGCGGCGATGCCCTCTACCCGGTAGTCGGGATAGCGATCGACCGTGAACTCTTCGTCATACACCAGACCACCACTAGGAAACGAGGTGGCGTTATCGAAAATCATCTGGCTGGCGGAGAAGTCTTCCCGGTCAAGGTCGATGCCGTAGTTAAGCTGGACGCTACCAAAATCCTTTACCAGAAGCCCCTTGAGCAGATACTGGCGCGTGTCTTGGCTTGAGGCGCCGAAGTAGCTTTGGGGAAATGTTGCGCGTTGGTAAGGGTAGGGGTGAAAGCTCGATTTTTCGTTACGCATGGAAGCCTGCACATAAGCCGTGTGGCCTAAAAAGTCCAGATGTTGCCACGCCAGATTGAGCATGTAGCGCTCGGTTTGGGGAACCCGGTCGCTGGAGAAACCGTCACGAATTTCAGGGTTGTTGATCTCTGAAAGATTGGGCCCCAACCAGACACCCTGATCGCCTTGATAGCGGGAGTTGTATAGCTGGGCTGTTAAATCCAGGCTTTGATTTTCATTAATGCGAATCTGAGTGCTGCCCAGCACATCTACGCTGCGGTTGTACTGCAGATCTGTCTGAGAAATATCTGGCATGATGGGGTTTCCATCACCATCGTACATTGCACCGTTGTCCTCGGTTGCAATAGCTAGGCGACCTTTGACCGTATCGTTACCGCCGGCGATGGATTGGCCAAACCGGAATTTACGATCTTCGGTGTCGTTGAAACCGCTGGAAACACCTACCTCTGTGCTGAACTGCGCATCACCCTCCCGGCCTTTTTTGGTGATAATATTGACGATACCGCCGGTGCTGCCGCCTCCGTATATTGCTGTGGCACCTGAGAGTACTTCTATACGCTCCACATTGAACGGATCGATAGAATCGAACTGCCGGCTAAGCCCACGGGAGCCATTGAGCGACACACCATCAATCATCACCAGCACACTGCGCCCGCGCATGTTCTGGCCAAAGTTGGTACGGGTTTCTGGTGCCAGGTCCATGCTTGGCACCAGTTTCCCGATCACTGTCTTCAAATCCTGGCCAGAGCGGAACTGTTCTTCCAGTTCCTCGTCTTCCAACACCCAGACAGAACCTGGAATCTGACTGATCTGAGCCGGAGCCCGGCTGCCAACCACTACCAATTCATCCAGTGATTTTGGTGCGGCATGAATGGCGAAAGGTGCGGCTATTGCCAACGAAAACAAGGTTCGGGATGCAGCGAGTCGGGCAGCCATTAAGTGTTTCTCCTTATTTAAAGAAACGCGAGTGTAAGTGATTCTCAGGTAGATTCAATAGTGTGTGATAAGTTTTCTCCATTGCGTCCGGCGGGGAGTCGCGATCATCTACCTCGCTACCCCAGTGATTAGGTATTCCTTGTTCCTCAACCGGATAATGCGCGCTCCCAAAGAGACGATTGCCGACGGTTGCAATGCACGCTTAATAAATGATAATTATTCGCAATTTCGTATTGTGGCGACCGGTTTTATTGAAATGAGAATGACGATTCGAGGGCGGGAGGCTTGAGCGGCCTGCGGCATAGGCGTCGTTACCGTTGTGGAAGAACCACCACATGCTTTTGTAGCTTCCGTTGGCCATGCTGTTGTAGCCAGCTTTGGCAAACAACTCAGGATCACCACCTTCGCGAATATTACGCACGGCTTCTGCTGGAACTAACTGCTCACCATTGAAGTTGCTTTCATTCAGCATTAGTTGCCCTACTCGAGCAAGATCACCCAGACCTGCGTTTAAACCACCGCCAGCGTAGGGGGGCATGCTCACCCTTGATCTTCATGGTTTGGAGGTACTCGAAATAGCTGCGCGGGCCTTTATTGTCGCTCCAACTGGTCCGAATTGACGATGCCGGTCCCGCTTTTTTTGCCAATGCTAGGGTTGCTCGATATCAGAATAAAAATCAGCCTTGGAGTTTGCTCTTTACAGATGCTCGGGGCTTCTAACCATCGGAGAAAGGACAAACCTATGCCTATTACTGCTGTAACCGGCGCTGCTTCCGGAATTGGCGCAGCCCTGACCATACAACTTCGTGACGCTGGCCATACCGTTATTGGCATAGATCGCAACGGTAGTGATGTAACGGCTGACCTATCAACCGTTGATGGACGTAAGAGCGCAGTTGAGAAAGTGCTGGAAGCAAGCGGTGGTGTTCTCGATCACTTGGTGCTGTGTGCTGGCCTGGGTATTACCGCCCCCAGCAGTGGCTTAATTGTTGCGGTCAATTACTTCGGAGTCAGTGAGTTGCTGGATGGCCTGGCGGAAGCTTTGTCAAAAGGCAAGCAACCTTCAGCGGTGGTTGTGGGTTCCGTGGCATCGGTGCAGCCTGGCGCCAATGAGTTGCCGATGGTTGAAACCATGTTGGCAGGGGATTTTGACGCGGCTGTGGCTGCTGCAAACGATGAAAACAATCCAAGTATGGCCTATGCCGGCTCAAAGTATGCGATCAGTGTATTTGTTCGTGGCAAGGTGAGGGATTGGGCAGATAAGGGCATACGTCTTAACGTGTTGGCGCCAGGCGTGGTGGAAACACCTCTGTATAAAGCGTCGACCGAAGACCCTAAATATGGAGAAGCTACGCGCAATTTTGTGGCTCCACTGGGGCGTGGTAGCAAGCCGGAAGAAGCAGCTAACGTGATTCGTTTTTTGCTCTCTGATCAGGCCAGTTTTATTCACGGCACTGTGCTGTTTGCTGATGGCGGTATGGACGCCATGATTCGCCCTGCCAAATTCTGAACCCGCACTGGCAAAAAAGCCCCCGTCATGCTGCATGGCGGGGGCTTTTGCGTTTCTGGTGTTTAGTCGTCGGCGCGCTTGGCCTCAGCGCGTATAGCCGCAATGGCACGGGCGCAACCTGCGTCGTTGGCGGGGTCATTTGGTACCGTCAGAGTGACACGGTCTACCAGCCCATTGAATCGCGAAACCATTTCTTGTGGCAGGCCGTTGTAATCGGCACTAACCAAAAAAGTATCGAGTATTTCATCGTTGAAAATAGCAGGCATCTCATCCCAACGGCTTTCACGGGTGAGTTGTTGCAATGCTTCGCCGACTTCGCCCCAGCCAAACAGTTCTAGGCTGGCACGGTAAGCAGGTGTGGAAAACAGGAACGCTAGCATCTCACGGAAACGTTCTCGCTCTTTGCTGACGGTAGCGGCATCTGGCCCTGTGGCGACAAATTGGCTGGCGCTGACCAGCGGGCCTTTGCGCTCTGGATCACGCTCTTCCACACCCTTGCCGATCTGTGGCTGAATCACCTCTTTTAGGTAACGCACTGAGGTGTTTGTTGGGTGAGTATGAATACCGTCGGCGGTGGAGCCCACCAGCTTCAGCATCATTGGGCCCACCGCACCCAGCATCAGCGGCACGTCGGGCGCATCGATGGGGCCAGGGTTAAAGAATGGCTGCAAGCGGGTAAATTGGTAATGCTCACCCACAAAGTTTAGCCGCTCGCCGGTGCGAAAGCTGTGGAAGATGGCGCGCAGGGCGCCGATATACTCGCGCATGCCGGCGGCGGGTGGCAGCCAGCGTGCGGAGTAACGCTCCTCGACGTTTTGTTTGATTTGAGTACCCAGACCCAACTCGAATCGCCCGCCGGACATGCCTTGCAAGTCCCAGCACGCCAATGCCACGTTCATGGGGCTGCGCGGAAACGCAATCAGCACAGATGTGCCAACTTTCAGGCGAGTGGTCGAACTCAATGCCTGACCGGCCAGCAACAAGCCGTCATGAACGGCATCGGAAACAAACAAACCGTCGTAGCCCATGGCTTCGACGCGCTGTGCGAAGGCGCCTATGTCACCCAGTCCAAGGTTTTCGGGTGTGGAAGCAAAAATTTCCAGCATGCTGATCTCCTGAATATCACGCCACTCGCGGGGCGGGAGGTACGTTGTCGAGCTCGGTTTTGCCGTCCAGCGACCGTACCGGGATGCCCAGCTCTTCCAGCAGCGGTAGGCTGTAGGTAATACGTCCGGTCAAGGACTCATAAGGGCCGGAACACAGAGCCAGAGCGGCTTCTGCCATGGATTCGATCGGCTCGAAAAACGCCTGATCATCAATGCTGCCACTGTCGAGTGCGCCTTCACTGGCGACGGCTTCAACCGGTGCCAGGGTGTTGATGGCAACGGAGTAATCGGCCAGTTCCATAGCCCAGCCTGCGGTCAGGCGCTCCAGAGCTGCTTTGGTGGAGCCATAAAGTGATGGTGACGCGGTGTTGTGAAATCGGTACGCACGATCATCGGTGTCGTATGGGCCGTGATCTGGTTTGCGAGCGGTATCACTGGACAGATTCAGGATCCAGCCGCCACCGCGTTCCGTCATGGAAGGCATCACTAGTTGGCTCAAGTGCAGAGGCGCGATGAAGTTGATTCCCAATGACAGTTGTACGTGTTTGGGTTGCTGCTCCATGGTCGGGCCGAAGCGAGCAAAGGCGGCGTTGTTGACCAAAATGTCCACGTGGCCCCAATGCGCCAGGGTTTCCGCTACGATGCGTTCGCGGTCAGCCTCGTTGGCCAGGTTGCCTGCGATGGTGAGTACTTCGCCGCCCGCTGCACGGATGCGATCCGCAGTTTCTTGTAAAGACCCTGGCAGCTTGCCCCCGGGCTCGTTGGTACGAGCGGTAATGGCAACGCGAGCGCCTTCGGCGGCAAACCGAGCCGCAATGGCGGCGCCGATACCACGGCTGGCACCGGTGACGATGGCAACTTTATCTTTTAACGTAGATGGCATGATGACCTCTTAATGGTGGCGATAGCGGCGCTGAACGTGTTCCTGGCGAACGGCAATCTGCTGACGGCGTTCTTCCGGCGTCATCTGTTTGGTGTCGGCCGGCATATGTTGCAGAATCTCGTCAAAACGAACTTTCTTCGCCGTGGCCCACGGCAGGTTGTCCATGGGTTTTTTGGGGTAAGCCCAGCGTACCGACATGTATCCTTCCGGCTGGCCGGTGGTATCTACCCAGTTCGCAACACCGGGATCGTTATGGGCGACCACGTAGCGATACACATTGTCGGCGTCCCGATGTCCCTGTACACCGTTGAGACTGGACTGGTGGCTGGCAAATTCCAGTGATTCTCCCCATAGGTTGCCGAGGTGGAAGCCGATATAAACCGGCTCAACCGGCTGGTTCAGCTCCAGAATCAGCGCTTCATCAGGCTTCAGGTCAAACATGCCACCGCAGTAGATGTTGGTCGCCATACCCCCTGCCGTTGCCAGCGATGCAGCGTTGGGTGTGTTGAAGCTGTTGCATGGCATAAAGCTTTCGCCTTCACCCTCAATCTTGCCGTAAGCCTCACAAACCACCGCGTAGAACTCGTTCCAGAAGTGCACCTGGTTGCGTGTAATTTCACCAATTCTGCGCATCTGGCTGGCTGCGGTTTCGGCATCGTAAGGGGGGATGGGCATGCCTAGCCGGTCATTGCGATAAATAAACAGGTCCAGTAGATCCTCGTTTTCCCAGTCGCAGAAAAGCTCCCTTAGCATCACCTGCTCGGCAAAGTACTCGCGCTCAACCACACTGCCATCGTCTTGCTTGCGCGTGCGGGTGGTTCGGGTGTGCATGAAGTTGCCTTCGTAGCCTTCCGGCTTCTCCGGCGCCAGCAGAATTTCAAAGCGGCCATCGTCGTTCACTTGCAGTTTTGATGAATCCAGGGTGGCGCTGTTGGCACGGGTTCCCGGCTTCAGCTCTTTAATGCTGCCGCTGTCACCAGAAAAGCCGCTGGGGGTTTCGAAAATCACGTAATGAGGCGCCTTGCGAGTGCCTTTGGGTGCCTGCTCTCCACGCCACTGACTGGTATCACCTGCGCGGCCACGAATGGTGTAGCTGTAGTGACCGTCGATAGGGGCCGTCAGGTAAATGGCATCGGCGTTGTCGATGGTGGTGCGGTTCAGCGGCTGAATGGCACGAACAAAGTACGGATTTTCTACGTTTGGTCCCAGGCCACGGGCGATGGTGCCGTACAGATAACCCAGCACGTAGCGATAGCCCTCTGCCAGGTTGCGTGGAGACGCCGGCGGTGCCCACAGCTCCGGGTCTTCAATGGCGTTTCTGGTTTCGCCGAGGTTGGCCATCAGTTCATTCCAGGCGTCACGCAGACTGTCCGCTGCGGCGGCCGTGGCTGGGTCTTTATGGATAATCTCAGGCATGGTTTAACTCCTTGTTGTTTTCCTGGGGAGCGTGCTCCTCCCACTTGAACCGCTCAAACAGTGGTGCCAGCCGGTCGTGAATCTCACGATCACTCAGGCCGAACTCCTCCAGGCTATAGGTATGGCTTGTTGTGTGTTTGCGTGTCTTGTCCGCTTCTGCGGTCAGGAATTGCCGGTAATCGGCAGAAATCTCTATACCAAGATCGTCGTAAACCTTCTCAATCGTGGTTTTGGGGTCAGTGGTGAGTTCGCGATAGTCAATGATCGCGTAACGCGTGTCCGGGTGCCGGTCGAGCACTTCAAGTGGGTGCAGGTAGCTTTCAAAGGACAGGTTGACCATTTCCCGCGTCGATTTTTCAATCCGTTCCTCAGACTGATTGCCTTGCAGTTTCCAACTTACGTGCAACAGCTTCAGCAGGCTGGGGATGGTTTCGTGTGGGTTGCGGTACAGCAACACAAAGCGGGCATCCGGGAACGCCTCAATCAGAGCCTCAACACGGCCACAGTAAGTCGGGTTTTTGCTCAAATGAATTTTATTGTCGCCATTGATGTAAAGCTGACGTTTCACCACATTGCGGTAAAAGTTCATCATCCGGCGCCGGTCAGCTGCGGCGCGCTGGTCAATGTGAAAGAAATCCAGCGAGTCCATGTACGGCAGCTTGGTTGCCCAGAAACCGGACGCGCAGGAGCTGAAATACATCAGGTCGTCTTCTTCGGGAATGGACAGGCCCATTTTGTGGATGTGTTGAGTGGGGCCAAACTTTCGTTTCTCCCAAGCCTCAAGGCGGCGTTCCAGGCGTCGGTTCAGCACAGTTCGGTCAGCCCAGGCAATCAGGCGTACGGTTTTCTTTTGCACCAGCGAGGGCAGCAGCAGTTCGTAGTATTTGAATGCGGAAAAACGCTCGTCTCCGCCCATCAGACGATGCGCGAGTGTGGTGCCACTACGGGCGTGACCAATGATGAATACAGGTTCTTTGACCTTCACGAGCCAGAGTTTCGGAAACAGAATACCGTCCAGAAAGAAACAGATGCTGTGAAAGAAGGCGCGCAGCGGTACTCGCAGTAACAACAGCTTGTAGAGGCTGCGGCGCTGACGGGTGTTGGGTTCTTTGGCCACCAGCCTGAGCATGGTGAGCCAGGTTTTAAATTCAAAGTAAAAAAGCACGATGATTTCCTTGTTGTTATTGAGTGAAGCTATTGAATAGAGCTGGTGACGCGGTCGGCGTACTTCAGATAACTCAGAATCACTGCCACCATTTCCCGCTCAAAAGCATGATCAAAAATCAATTCGGCGTTGTGATCGAGGGTTGCGTGTAAGGTGCCTTCCAGCGTATTTACCACCATAGTGGCGGCGAGCTTGGGATCGCTTACACCAATGGAGCTGCGATGCTGCTGCAGCGCAGTCGGTAACCAGTCCACCGCTTTCAGCTTGCGCGGGTGCCGACGCCGAACGTAGTCTTCGAAGTTGTAGTGCCAGTGCATCTCCAGATAGAAGTTTTTAAGCTTGCCGTACAGCCGCTGGTGCCGCGCTATGTACTCGCGCACAAAGAAGGCAATCATGTTTTCCAGTGAGCTTTCCACGATCGACAGGGTGTGTTGATCTATACGGCGCACCTCACTGAGTTCTGCCATTAACAGCTCGTTGCAGATGTCGGCCGCAATGGCGTGCTTGTCAGCGTAATACTGGTACAAGCTACCAATGCTGACGCCGGCTACCTCGGCGATGCGGTTAGTGGTTAACCGCTTTAGGCCTTCTTCTTCCAGTATCTTTAGACACGCTTCGCGAATCGCCCTGAGCGTGGCTTCGGCCCGAGATTGGCTTGGTTGCCTGCGCAGGCTGGATGAACGTGACGTCATGATTATTCTCACTGTGGTATTCGTATTGTTACCGTTCCGATGGCTTACCTCAGGAAGCTAGTCCCCAGGCTGCGAAGTGCGGGTTTTCAAACTCTGATTTACCGTAAGCCATAGGCTGGGTGTCCAGGGTTTGCAGGCGGCCTCCGGCGGCGCGAAGCACGGCATCGCCGGCTGCAATGTCCCACTCCATGGTGCGGCCTAAACGGGGGTAAACATCGGCTTCGCCAGCTGCAACCAGACACAACTTCAGAGAAGAACCGGCACTGGTTTGGCTGGCCACCTTGCACCCGGCAAGAAATTGCTCTAACGCCGTTGCATCACCGTGGGAGCGGCTGGCAACAACGGTGAGCCCGGCTTCGGGTACCGTGCGGCACTGGATTGGCTGGCGCTCGCCATTGGATTCCACAAACGCGCCCAGGCCACGGGCACCGGCAAACAGTCGGTCAAGTGCTGGGGCCAGAACCACGCCTAAAACCGGCTCGCCGGCTTCTATCAAAGCCACGTTGACGGTGAATTCGCCATTGCGGTTGATGAACTCTTTGGTGCCGTCCAGTGGATCGACCAGCCAGAATCGCCGGCCGGTTTCCGGAATAATGCCCGCGGAAGCCTGCTCTTCAGAGACAATCGGAATAGACGGGTCGAGTGCCTGCAGTGCGGGTAGGATCAACGCTTCGGCGCGATCGTCTGCCTCGGTGACCGGCGATGAGTCGTCTTTGTTGCGCACGGCAATTTCACCGGCGTATATCTCCATGATGCCGTCGCCGGCAGTGCGAACGATGGGAATCAGCGCCTTCAGAAGTGCATCGAGTGGCGTGTTGCTCATGGACTCTGTCATGGGTAGGTTCCTGTGTAATAGTCTGCGCAGCGCCCGTGCACTGCGCAGAGAGTCGGTTACAGCGGTAGTATGTTCCGCTCTTTGAGGCTTGTGATGATTCGCTCGACGGCTGCATCAACATCGGTATCGGTGGTGTCGAGGTGTAGCTCTGGCGACTCCGGAGCTTCGTACGGCGAATCAATGCCGGTGAAGTTGCTCAGCTGGCCATCGCGAGCCTTGCGGTAGAGGCCTTTGACATCACGTTCTTCGGCAACTTCCAGCGGAGTATCGACATGAATCTCGATAAATTCGTTGTCTTCCACCATGGAGCGGGCCATGTCTCTCTCCGCACGGAACGGTGAGATAAAGGCGCTGATTACGATCAGCCCGGCGTCCACCATCAGTTTTGATGTTTCCGCAATGCGACGAATATTCTCTACCCGGTCGGCATCGGTGAAACCCAGATCTTTATTCAGACCGTGGCGTACGTTGTCACCGTCAAGTAGATAAGTATGGTGGCCCATCGCGTGCAGACGTTTTTCCACGGCATTGGCAATGGTTGATTTGCCGGCGCCAGACAAACCGGTGAGCCACAACACGCAACTTTTCTGACCTTTGATACGGGCACGGGCGTCTTTATCAATATCCACCGGTTGCATGTGGATGTTGTGGGCACGGCGCAGGGCAAAGTTGATCATGCCGGCTCCGATAGTGTTGTTGCTGAGCCGGTCAATCAGAATAAAACTGCCCATGTCACGGTTCTGGTTATACGGATCAAACGCGATCGGGCGATCCAGGCTCAGGTTGCACACACCTATGTCGTTCAGCTCCAGTGTTTTTGCCGCCATGTGCTGACGGGTATTCACATCCACCTGGTGTTTGATGTCGGTAATGGTGGCGTTAACCGTACGTGTGCCGATTTTCAGCAGGTAAGGGCGGCCGGGTAGCAGCGGTGATTCGTGCATCCAGTTAATGGTGCACTCGAACTGGTCGGCAATTTCCGCCGGTGCCGCAACGGTAGAGATCACGTCACCCCGTGACATGTCGATTTCGTCGGTCGTGGTCAGGGTAATGGATTGGCCCGCCACCGCTTCGTCCAGGTCGCCATCCATGGTGACGATGCGCGCGACCGTGCTTTCCTGGCCAGAAGGCTGTACCCGGATGCGATCACCCGGGCGGATGCGACCACCAGCAATTGTGCCGGTAAAACCCCTGAAATCCAGGTTTGGCCGGTTAACCCACTGTACGGCCATGCGAAACGGGGTGTTGGCACTGGCGTCTTCGTCGACTTCTGCGTTTTCGAGAAAATCCATCAATGACGTGCCCGAGTACCAGGGCATATTGGCACTGGCCTCGGTAATGTTGTCACCCTTGAATGCCGACATAGGGATAAAGGTGACGTTGTCCAGGCCAAGGTGTTCGGCAAGCTCGCGATAATCCTGCACGATGCTGTTAAAGGCCGATTCAGAATAGTCCACCAGATCCATCTTGTTGATGGCCACGAGGATATGACGAATACCCAGCAGTGATACCAGATAGCTGTGGCGGCGGGTTTGTGGCAGTAACCCTTTGCGGGCATCGACCATCATGACCGCCGCATCGGCAGTGGACGCACCGGTGACCATGTTACGGGTGTATTGTTCGTGTCCTGGCGTGTCGGCGACAATGAACTTGCGTTTGTCGGTGGAGAAGAACCGGTAGGCCACGTCGATGGTAATACCTTGTTCGCGCTCTGCTGCAAGGCCGTCTACCAGCAGTGCCAGGTCCATCTCTTCGCCCTGAGTGCCAAATTTGCGCGAATCGGCTTCAACGGCGGCCAGCTGATCTTCAAACAGCATTTTGGATTCAAACAGCAGGCGGCCAATCAGGGTGCTTTTGCCATCATCAACACTGCCGCAGGTTATGAAACGCAGCAGGCTTTTGTGCTCGTGCGCTTTTAGATATTGATCAATGTCGGAGGAGATCAGTTCAGATACGTGTGACATCAGAAGTATCCTTCTTGTTTTTTCTTTTCCATGGAGGCGGAGGAGTCGTGGTCAATGGCCCGGCCCTGGCGTTCTGACGTTTGCGTCAGTAGCATTTCCTGAATAATCGCAGGCAAAGTATCTGCCTCCGACTCAACAGCGCCGGTTAGCGGGTAGCAGCCCAGTGTGCGGAAGCGCACCTTTTTCATGACGGGCTTTTCGCCGGGGTCTAGCGGCATGCGCTTATCGTCAACCATGATCAGATTACCGTCGCGCTCAACTACAGGGCGTTCAGCCGAGTAATACAGCGGCACAATTGGAATCTGCTCCAGATGGATGTACTGCCAGATGTCGAGCTCGGTCCAGTTCGACAACGGGAACACGCGGATCGACTCGCCTTTCTGTTTGCGGGTGTTATACAGCTTCCACAGTTCAGGGCGTTGGTTCTTCGGGTCCCAGCGATGTTTCTCAGTACGGAATGAAAACACTCGTTCCTTGGCACGGGATTTTTCTTCGTCGCGACGGGCACCGCCAAAGGCTGCGTCAAAACCATACTTATCAAGCGCCTGCTTGAGTCCTTCGGTTTTCATAACGTCAGTGTGAACACTGGAGCCGTGCGTGAACGGGTTGATGTCCTGGGCAACGCCATCAGGGTTGATGTGTACGATCAGCTTCATACCGACATCTTTCACCATCTGATCGCGGAAGTCGTACATTTCACGAAACTTCCAGCGAGTGTCCACGTGCATCAGCGGAAACGGCGGCACCGCCGGGAAAAAGGCTTTACGCGCCAGGTGAAGCATAACGGCGCTGTCTTTGCCCACGGAATAGAGCATCACCGGGTTTTCAGACTCGGCGACAACTTCTCGTATGATTTGAATGCTTTCGGCTTCGAGCCGTTGCAAATGAGTGAGTGACATCGGGTACCTCATGCTTGATTGTTAGAATAATGCGTTCGGTTCAGATTGATTGGACCGGCCTTAGGAATGCGCTACTACTTCGTGCGCCGGAATACGTGTTGAACTGGCTCGCGGCTGCTCGCGAACGGGCTGATACAGCGTGGTGCGCTGTCGCAAAGGCCGCTCCACCGATGCCGCAATGGCCTGCAACTCGGGGTCAGCCAGTAACTGGCCGTTGCTGCCACCGGCCGCGCGGGTAATGGATTCGTACATCAGCGTGCCGCCGAGATCGTTGGCCCCAGCCTGCAGACACAGTGCTGCCCCTTCGCGTCCCATTTTTACCCAGGATGTCTGGATGTTGGGGATCAGCGGGTGTAGAGCCAGCCGGCTAACGGCATGCATCAGCACCGACTCGCGCAGGGTTGGCCCAGAGCGTGCCCGGCCTTTGTGCCAGATTGGTGATTCCATATGCACAAAGGGCAGGGGAACGAACTCTGTGAAACCGCCGGTTTGCGCCTGTAAATTGCGTATGCGCAGCAAGTGGCGAGCCCAGTGCTCCGGACGCTCAACGTGGCCGAACATCAGGGTGGCGGTTGTGCGGATGCCGACTGTGTGTGCCGCTTCCATAACTTCCAGCCATTGCTCGGTGTTGAGTTTGTCGGGGCACAGAATGTCGCGCACTTCATCATCAAGAACTTCGGCAGCCGTGCCGGGCAGGGTACGTAAGCCGGCTTGATGCAGCTTCTTCAGGTACGCCGTCAGGCCCAGGCCCAAGGTTTCGGAGCCGTGCAACACTTCCAGCGGTGAGAAGGCATGCACGTGCATGTCTGGCACGGCCTGTTTTACGGCTGCTACCAGCTCCAGGTAGGTATTGCCATTGTAGTGCGGGTGAATACCGCCCTGCATGCACACTTCGGTTGCTCCCCGTGACCAGGCTTCTTGTGCACGAGTGGCAACGCTATCGGCATCGAGCCGATACGCCGGGCCCCGCAGATTAACGGCGGTGCTGCCTTTGGCAAACGCGCAGAAACCACAACGGTACTGGCAGATGTTGGTGTAGTTGATGTTGCAGTTACGGGCGTAAGTGACCTTATCGCCAACGGTGGTTTGGCGTAGAGAATCGGCTGCGTGGATAACCGCGGCCAGGTCGTTGCCTTCAACCTCGAACAGCTGCACGATTTCGGCTTCATCAAGTGCCTCTCCGGCCTCAGCACGCTCAAGAATGCGCGCGATTTCCGGTGAGGCAGGCGCGGTATCGGTGCCATTCAACAGCGCAACGGTTGCGCTGTCAGGTTCGTCGCCGTGGCCTGCGTGCCAGTTGTCACTGCGGGCAAAACCGCGGGCGTCGGCAAGGTGACGAATAGCGGTCGCCATCGCAGGGGCTACCCAAGTCTCGAGACGACGAACATACGCCGGTATTAATGGTAGCCGCTGCAGCAGCTGGCGGCCTAAGCGTGCGGTGTCTGCCGCCAGCGAATCGATTTGTGGCCAGGCCGCTTCCGGGTTGACGTGATCTTGCGTAACCGGGGAAATACCGCCCCAGTCATTTATGCCGGCCCGTACCAGCTGGCTCAGCTCATCTGGGCGCAAATTCGGCGGGGCCTGAATCGACATATCGGAACCGAAAATCAGCCGTGTCATGGCGATGGTCCAGGCTTGGTCGGCAATATCTGGCTCTGGTGCATTGGCCATCAGCGTGCCCGGCTTGGCACGGAAGTTCTGAATAATCAGCTCCTGCAGGTGGCCATATTCCCGATGTGAATCACGCAGCGCCAGTAGGGCGTCAATGCGCTCTTCACGGGTTTCACCTATGCCAATTAAAATGCCTGAGGTAATAGCCGCTGACAGTTCGCCGGCGTGGCGCAAGGTGTCCAGTCGCGCTTGTGGCAGTTTGTCCGGGCAGCGCCAGTGTGGGCCGCCGCGTTCATGCAGGCGCTCGGCGGTCGATTCCAGCATGATCCCCAAAGAGGCCGACACCTCACGCAAGGGCGCCATTTCTTCGCGGCTCATGGTGCCTGGGTTGATGTGTGGCAGCAGGCCAGTTTCGTCAAATACCATCTGTGCCATTGCGGCGACGTATTCGAAAGTATTGCTGTAGCCCATGGCTTCCAAAGCGGCCTGCGCTTGCGGGTAACGCAGTTCCGGGCGCTCGCCCAGTGTGAACAGTGCTTCGCGGCACCCGGCCTGAGCACCGGCGCGGGCGATGTCGAGAACTTCTTCGGCATTCAGGTATGGACTGGCCACCTTTTTAGGCGAGGTGGCAAAGGTGCAATAGCCACAATGGTTACGGCACAGCCGCGTCAGAGGAATAAACACCTTGCGAGAGTAGCCGATGCGGCGGCCATGGCCCTGAATCGTCAGCTCTTCCGCACAGGCCATAAGCTCTTCGGGTGTGGCTTCGCTCGCCAGCACATAGACTTCATCTGCGCTCAGCGAGACACCGGCGCGTGCTTTTGTCAGTAAGAGGGGGCTTTGTTCAGGCATGGGACAGGCTCCAGTGTGCAGAGGGTTGTGGACGGCCAAATGGCAAGGTCACGTTTTGCAGGCTGTTAAGGTCTTGCACGGTATCCAGGTCGAACAGCAGCCCCCGGGCCTTGCTCAACGCCGGCTTCAGATTGAGAGCTTCTGCTTGGGTTATATGGCGCGCCAGACTGTGGCAGCCGAAATTGAAGGCAAAGTTTTCCGGCTGCCGCAGATAAATGGCGTTGGTGCCGAGGCCGTGATGGTCACTTGCCAGGGCGATCTGTTGACGACGGCCACAGAGGATGAAGTCGTCTATTTCGCTACTTTCTACAAAAGGCAAATCAGCGTGCATCACTAACAGCTCACTGGCTCCAGCTGCCCGCAGTTGATTCCGGGCGTGCGTGAGTGCAGCGTTCAGACCGCGGCCGGGATCGGCGATGTGCATAACGCCAGGTGGGCAGTGCTGCGGGCTCATACCAACAATGGCGACATAATCCACATGATGGCTCGCGGCCAAGGCATCGAGCACCTCACCAAGCATGGTCTCAACCAACTTCTTGCGGCCAGACTCGCTCAGTCGCGCGCTCAGTCGTGTCTTACCCAGCCCCGGGGTTTTAAGAGGAATCAGTGCCCAGCAGCTCATGAGTGTGCCTCGGCAGCTACCACGGTATTTAGTGAACGGTTAGTCATGCTGTGCTCCTTACTTGTGTTCTATTCAAGCAACAAGCAGAGCACATAGCTACTCGCTTTCTGAGTTTTCTCGGTTTTTAGTGTGTTTTTTAAAACCTTTATAAAACAAAGTGTTGTATTTTTTTGCTTTGTTTTTCAGCAATAATTGAAAAAGCTCAGTTTTGTGGGGTGGGAGCCGCTACTCTAGCAGCGGTTATTCAGGGTGGTGGCGAATGCCAGAGTTTCTTCAGCGACGCGCACCCGGTCTTCGCGGGTCTGCATCAGGGTGTTGGTGACCAGCACCGGAATGTCGATCTGGTCTTTCAGATGGGTGTCGCGATGGTCCAGCACAAAGCCGTCAATCAGGCCGGCGTAATGCTTGACGATCTCCAGAGCGCTAACGGGCAGCCCGAGCTCCGCCATGATTTTGGTGGTCGGGCCTTTGACTGCCTCGCCACCCACCAAGGGCGACACCGCAATAATTGGCACGGCAGCAGCGCGTAGTTGCTCACGCATACCGGGAATGGCCAGTATGGGTGCCATGCTCAAGTAGGGATTTGAGGGGCACAAGATGATAGCGCCAAGATTTGGTGCCTTCAGCGCCGCGCATACTTCGGGTGATGGCTTGGCGTTGGTGGCGCCACGGAATTCAATGCGGTTGACCCTGGGTTGGCATTGCTCACGGACAAAGTAATGCTGAAACTCCAGTTCGCCGCAATCGGTATGAACGTAGGTTCTTACGTCATTATCACTCATGGGCAGTATTTGCACTGGAATGCCCAGGCTCTGGGCCAGGCCACTGGTAATGGTGCTCAGGGAATCGCCCGCAGCCAGGCGCTGTGTGCGAGTAACGTGCATGGCCAAGTCGGCATCACCGAGGCGAAACCAGGTGTCTCCGCCGAGCTGCTCAAGTGTCTGCATAAACGACCAGGTTTCGTCACGACGGCCCCAGCCGGTTTCAGGGTTGGCCAGACCAGACAGCGTATACAGCGCGGTATCAATATCCGGTGAAATATGAACCCCCAGATGACGAAAGTCGTCGCCGGTATTGATCACCAGAGTCAGATCGATATCGCTGTCAGCCTGCATCAGGCCGTCGGCCAGTTTGGCACCACCGACGCCGCCACTGAGGGCAATAATTCGTTGTTTGCTCATTGAAACAGGTCCGATTCCAGAGGTCTGATGAGTGAGGTCGCGTCATTAACCGGCGCTGTGGAGCGCAATCCGGTTACGATCGCCACCGGAGTGCCTTCGTTGCTTTCGCCCATGACCAGGGCGGCACCTGCGGCAACGGCGTCGGCATAGGCGATGATCGTGTTTTGCTGAATTCTGCCGTGACGGTCCGGGCTGTCACGCTGGTCAATAAGTGCCGGAATACCGGCAGAGGCCAGTGCTACGTTCACGACACCGTTACGCCAGGGGCGGCCGAAACTGTCACTGATAACAACCCCGGGGTGGTTTCCGTTACGGGTAGTGAGCGCGGCCCGCAGGTTACTGGCCGAGACATGAGGATCCACCGGCAGCAGCAGTGCATGCTCACCGCCAACGTTGTCCGGCAGGTTGGATTGGTCAATCCCGGCATTGGCCATGACATAACCGAGGCGGTGGCGAACGATCATGACACCGGGAACGGCCCGCAAAATGGCGCTGGATTCGCTCAGTATCAGCTCGACCAGGCGCGGATCTTTTCGGGTGATACCGGCAAGTTCCTGTGCTCGCGGAGAAGGCGATACATCATCCAGTCTGACCAGACGGTCTTCGGCTTTAGAAATGATTTTTTGGGCGATCACCAACACGCTGCCATCGGCAAGGTGTTGGTTATTGTGTGCCAGAGCCTGACGAATGATTGTGGCTACATCGTCGCCGTTGTGGATTTCGGGGATGCCATGCAGAGCCCGTAGCTGAACGCCATCAAGCATTGCGTCACCTTTTATGCTGGCACAGTGAGCTCGCCGGTAATGCGAATGCCTGCACCATCCACGGCGTAATGCCGATTCATGAAAATAAGGATGGATGTCATGGCTTCGGCGGCTGCAGAGTTGCCCAGTACGCCCGCGTGCAGGCCGCGAAGGCCGGCATCGTTAGCCAGGCCGACAATCAGTTCGCGTGCGTCTTTATCGTCACCAAACACCAGGACGTCGCACTCTATCTCAGCATCGGTGGCCAGTTTGTGGGCGGCAACATTGTGGAACGCAGACACAACACGCACGCCCTCGCCAAATTGCTGCTGAGCGATGACTGCGGCACAGCCTTCTTCTGGCAGCTGCACGCGCATCACTTTGGGTGGTTTCAGAGGAACCGTGGTATCAACGACGATCTTGCCCTGAGCGGCTGCTTTGATATCCGCTATCACGGCTGCCTGGGTGGAAAAGGGCACTGCCATTACAATCAGATCGGCCTGTTCGGCAACGCTGACGTTGTCGCTGCCATTCACAGTGATGCCGTTATCTTGACTCAGTTGAGCGGCGCTTTCTTTGGCCTTGGTGTCCTCCCGGGAACCAATCAATACCTTGTGTCCCGCAGCGGCCCAGCGTTTTGCCAGCGCTGCGCCCAAATTGCCAGTGCCGCCGATTACACCAATAGTGCCCACTTCTGCTGTTGCTGCCATCTCAAAGCTCTCCACAGAGGTACGTTGTCATTGCTACCTCAGTCTATGGCTGGCCATCTGACGCCGGCATCGTTAACTCGGACTAGTACTTTGGTCCTCAGGTTGTTGCGGCATCTCCGTAGGCTTGAATAGGGTGGTTGTCGACTTGGCGACGGTAACGGGGCATCGCAATTGACAGGCACGCGCAAGGGATTATTAGCAGGCCAATGCAGCTAGCAAGTGCGTAGCGCAGCGCTTCATCACCAATGGTGGCTCTGAAGTAATCGCTAAGCATGCCAACCAGTAAAGGCCCGAGGCCAACGCCCAGCAATGTGGTTCCCATAAACAACAAGGCGGTGGCTTGTGCCAGCTGGCGAGTGGGGAAGAGATGGCTTAACGAGCCAAATGTCGGCACTGTCCACCAGACGCCGAAAAAGGCAAACCCCATATAAAACAAAAATGCCGTGGGCACCGCCATGCTTCCAATGTGAAAAGCTGTGCCGCCGGGCCAAAGAAAAAACAGCAGGCCGAGTGGGATACTGATGGCCGTACCGACCAGTGCGGTTCCTAATTGCCAGCCACTGTTACGGCTAGCCAGACGGTCGGTGACCACCCCGCAGCACAGGGTGCCAACCACCGACGTCAGGCCACCGCCAATGCCCATAAGAAAGCCGGCTTCCTGCAGGCTTAGACCGTGGGAGCGGATCAGAAAACTCGGGTTCCAGGTGCCAATGGCAAAGCCGGCAACGGTAGCAATGCTTGCTGAGAGTACGATTAGCCCGTAGGCGGGGGTGCGCAGCAGTCGCTTGAGCGTATCGATAAAGTTCTCATCGGGTGTGGCCGTTGTGGCTGAAACGTCCGCTTTAGGTTCGGTTACGGTCAGTGCCATGATAACGCCGAGAACCACTCCCGGTGCGCCGATCAGAATGAATGCCCAGCGCCATCCGTACAGCTCGGCAATCCAGCCACCGAGTCCCAGGCCGACAACGGCGCCAATGGCGGGCCCCATCAGAAATACCGAAAGCGCCCGAGAGCGTAATCGGGCGGGATAGAGTTGCGATACCATTGCTACCGAAGGGGCAGAACCGCCTGCTTCGCCAACGGCAACACCAACCCGGCAAAGCAGCAACAGTACAAAGCTTGTCGCGACCCCGCACAGCATCGTCATAATACTCCAGGCAACGCACGCAGCAGCCACCACAGGCTTGCGACCGATACGGTCTGACAGTCGCCCAATAGGCAGGCCAAACGCGGTATAAAATACTGCGAAAGTAACGCCGGAAAGCAGCCCGATCAGGGTGTCGGAGACACCAAACTCCAATTTAATCGGTTCTATCAGAATCGAAACCAGCAGGCGGTCGATGTAGTTGAATATATAGATCAGTGCTAGCATCCCAAGAGCATAATGGGTGCGCCAGGTTACGGTTGGTTCAGATGACACGGTGATGCTCCATTTGTTTTTGTAATAGTGGATGCATAGTCGGCCTCCGGGGAGCGTGCTCACATCGTCTATTCAGACCATTTTTCGACTGCCAAAAAGTGAGCTTTGCGCCATGCTCGGCTTAGTCCATGCGGACGATGAACTGCCTGAGCGGAGGCTCAATGCTGGTGGGTCGCAGGAGTTTCTGCATTTGAGCAAAAGGAGCGGGCAACAACATGGAATGGCAGGGCATTCTTACCCTATTAACACTGCTGTCTGTGTTGATGACACTGATGCTTACCCGCTTTCAGCCCGACCTGGTGTTGGTTGCTGCCATGGCGTTTCTGTTGATCGCAGGCGTTTTGGGACCAGCGGAGGCTTTTTCAGGTTTTGGTAACCCAGGGGTCATCACCATTGCGACCTTGTATGTGGTTGCGGCGGGTCTGAAAGAAACCGGGGCGGTGCAGTGGATTGCCCGGCAATTACTGGGCCACCCCAAAACTGCCAGAGGTGCCCAGCTGCGAATGGTCGCCCCAACCGGCGTACTCAGTGCTTTTATGAATAACACCGCCGTAGTGGCCATGTTTATTCCTGCTGTTCAGGACTGGGCTCGGCGTTTGGATATACCTGCGTCTAAACTGTTACTTCCGTTGAGCTATGCCGCCATTCTGGGGGGGCACCTGCACCCTGATTGGCACCAGCACCAACCTGGTTATTGATGGCATGCTGCAATCCAGTTTGGGCATACATCTGGGCTTGTTTGACGTGGCATGGGTAGGCGTACCTTTGTTGCTGGTGGGCGGTACGTTTCTGGTACTGTTCAGCTCCCGCCTGCTGCCAGATCGCGGCGGTGTCAGCGAAGAACTGGACCGGGTGCGCGAATACGGTGTTGAAGTTGAAGTGATCGCCTCGGGGCCTTTGGTCGGCAGAACCATTGCGGAGGCCGGCTTGCGCGCCCTGAGCTTTGGCTATCTGGCTGAGATTGCCCGCGACGACCGTTTAATTACCGCCGTTGAGCCCGACCGTGTGCTTCAAGGTGGCGACCGTTTGTACTTTATCGGTGCCCCCGAGTGCGCCAGCGAACTGCGCCGAATTCAGGGGTTGCGCCCTGCCAATGGCAACGTTCACAAACTGGATGTTGCCAACCATCAACGTTGCCTGGTCGAAGTGGTGGTGGGGCCGGAGTTTCCGTCTTTGGGCCGAACCGTGCGGGATAGCCGTTTTCGCACACGGTTTAACGCCGTCATTTTTTCATTATCCCGCGAGGGCAAGCGCGTACCTGGCAAGCTGGGTGATGTCAGTTTTCGTATTGGCGACACGCTGCTGCTGGAAGCCAGCCATGAATTTGTTGAGCAATACCGTTTTCGCCGCGACTTTTTGCTGGTAAGCGCGCTCAACGATTCCACCCCGCCAGACTTCCATAAAGCACCCATGGCTATGGGTATTTTGGCGGTAATGGTGGTGATCAGTGCTTCTGGGCTGTTACCCATTGTGCAGGCGGGTTTTATGGCGGCTGGAGCCATGATCGCTACCGGCTGTATCACCGCCAGTCGTGCCCGCCGCAGTGTGGATCTGCCGGTATTGGTAGTGATCGCGGCCTCTTTTGCCTTGGGCAATGCAATGACCGTGACCGGTGCTTCTGCCTGGATGGTGGACGGATTGCTCGGCAGTGTTGAGGTCTCGCCCTGGCTTGCGTTAGTTATGGTTTACGCGTTAACCGTGGTATTCACTGAGACCATTACCAACAACGCAGCGGCGGTGCTGATGTTTCCTATTGCGGTGGCCGTAGCCGAGCAGTTGGGGGTGAGCGTATTGCCTTATGCCATCGCCGTGATGTTTGCCGCGTCGGCGTCGTTTATCACGCCGTTGGGTTATCAGACCAACCTGATGGTGTATGGGCCGGGGCGTTACCAGTTCACGGATTATGCGCGCATAGGTGTGCCATTGAGTGTGCTAACGGGAGCGGTTGCGGTGTTTCTTATTCCGTTGATTTGGCACTTTTAAGCCACTGGCCGGAACGGATTGCTCCGGCCAGTTCGGCGGTTTACGCCGTTAATGCACCACCATTCAGCGGCAGCACTTGCCCTGTTACCCATGACGCCTCTTTAGAGGCAAAGTAGGCGACGCCTGCACCCACATCGTCCGGGCTCCCAGCCCGTGGCACGAAGCAGGTTTTCTTAGCCAGCGCGTCTGAATCCCAGTTGTTCATTGTGCCCAGCGACAAGGCATTAACGGTAATGCCCGAGCGCCCGGTTTCTGCCGCCAGGTGACGGATAAAACCGACCGCCCCAGCCTTTGACGCGGCGTAAGCGGCGATGCCCATAGGCAGGCCTGCGCGCCAGGATTCTGAAGTGATGGCAATAACACGGCCGTAGCCGCGCTCTTTCATGCCTGGAACAGTTGCGTGACAGGCGTTCATCAGACCGAACATGTTCAGGTTAACGAATTTTTGCCAATCTTCCGGGCTAGATTCCAGAAATTTTTGGTAACCCATGCCATCAGCGGGAACGCCGGCGTTGGATACCAGTATGTCGATCCCGTCAGTTTCCGCATTCACTTTGGCGACCATAGCGGCCACTTGCTCGTAATCGGTGATGTCTGCGGCTGCGGGCAGGGCATCAATGCCTTCTTCACGCAGTTGCTTTACGGTCTCTTCTGCACGCTCTTCAAACAGATCGTTCACGGCGACTCTGGCGCCCAGGCGCCCCAGCATTCGGGCAATGCCTACACCCATGCCACGACCTGCGCCGGTGACCAGTGCGGTTTGTCCTTTTAATCCGAATATTTCCTGTGACATCAAACGACTCCCATTTGTTTTGTTATATCGAACGTGTACTTACAGGTTCTATGACAGCAGCTAACGAAGGCATCGTCCGTTTGAATGTTTAGCTAGCCTGTTAAGGTCTTATTATTTATATGAAAACACTAAGCAGTTAAGCTGAAACACGAAACGTCAGTCTTTAAAAAGGTTTCTTTTAATCACGGTTTCATCTGAAATAAAGCGAGCGCCCTCGGCGCTAATTCACTTGATTCAAGACAGGCGTCCCAGAAAAATGAGCCGCTAGATTATTGAAGTTCAGATCAAGCATCGCCTGAACGGTGCTTTCTGTTGTGCTGGCCATATGCGGCGTAAGAACGACATTCGGCAGATCTGTCAGTGCTTGCGAGACATGTGGCTCATCGCAAAACACGTCGAGTCCCGCTGCAAGAATCTTACCGTCGCGTAAGGCAGATATGAGAGCATCTTCGTCGACGATGGATCCGCGTGCGATGTTGACCAATACACCGCTGGGACCAAGTCCAGCAAGTACGGTTTCGTCAATCATCCCATGAGTATCGGGGCCACCGCTTGCGCATACCACCAGGTAATCGACACTTGCTGCCAGTGCTCGCACGTCGTTACACCAGCGGTAAGACAGCTCGGTCTTTGGAGTACGACCAGTATAGGCAATGCTCATGCCGAACGCTTGGGCTCGTAACGCCACAGCTTTTCCGATACGACCCAGACCGACGATGCCAATTCGTCTACCGAAGACCCCCGCAGTCATTGGATAGCGGGCTTTTACCCATTCGCCCCGTCGCACAAATTGGTCTGCGGCCAGAACCTGGCGAGTGGCACAGAGCAGGAGAGTCATCGCAAAATCTGCAATGTC